>JANXME010000127.1 GCA_025354785.1 Actinomycetes bacterium
CTAAACCGTTCGGGACAGAGCTTCCCGAAAATCAGTTTGAGGTTGAAACGCCTCTAGAAATGTTAGAGCCTAAAGAGTTCAAAGCGTCTGAAGTCTCTAAGGAGACCAAGACATCTTTAGGGCAAAAGCCTAAAAAAAAACTTGATAGCATTAACATTAGGGATTTTAGGCATTCTTTTGTTAAGCCTAAAGAGCACTTAATTGGTCCTTTTGTTCGTCAAGGACTTTCAATGGTTTACGCACCGCCTGGCGTAGGGAAAACACATTTTGCCTTAGGGATAGCTTTTGCCGTATCGACCGGCGGGAGTTTCCTTAAATGGAAGACTGAGAACATGGCGTCGGTTCTATACATCGATGGTGAGTTACCCGCACATATCCTTCAAGATAGGATAGCCCCTCTTGTGGACGCTGTGAGCCACGATATGCCCATAAATTTTGAATTTATAACACCGGATAGGCAGGAAGAAGGGGTAATGCCAGATATTGCTACAATCGGGGGCCAGGCGGCTTTAAAGGAACATGTGGATAGGGCTGATTTTATTGTTGTGGATAATATCAGTTCCTTGGTTAGGTCCGGCAAGGAAAATGAAGCAGAAAGTTGGATACCCGTACAGGACTGGGCCTTAGGTCTTAGAAGAGCAGGTAAAAGCGTTTTGTTTGTCCACCATAGCGGTAAAGGTGAGGGGGCTAGCCCTAGGGGTACCTCAAAGCGTGAAGACGTTATGGATTTAATTATCGGCCTTTCACATCCCGCAGGATGGGAGGCAGACAAGGGATGTGAGTTTGAGGTTAAGTTTAGAAAGGCTCGAAATTTTCGAAACGCTGAAGAGATAAGAAGTTTTCAGGCAAAATACGTACACACTGAATTTAGTTCCCCTTCTTGGGAAGTCATCGGCATTGATGAAAGAAACTCTGATAAAATAGAACAGATGTCTAGAGACGGTGTGTCACAGAAAGACATTGCCGATGAGTTAGGTATCAGCAAGCAGTATGTTTCCAAGGTAGTTAAAAACCTTGGGTTCACACCGGGCAGCGCTAAGGGCAAAGGTCGCATTGATTCCGATAGCGATTTTTAGGTCCGGTCAACCAATTTTAAAAATCCGTAGTCAACCACTCTCTCTCTTAAGAGAGAGAGAGTTGGTTGACTGACTGTGAGAATCAGTCAACCAAGCTGGTTGACTCGGTTGACTCGCGCTTGTAAGTAATTGTTATTATTGGGAATGTTAGTCAACCACGTTGGTTGACTGGTTGACCAAACACTGTTTTTTCGAGTCAACCAAGCATCAAAAAAAGAGGGGGTTGGTTGACTGAGTTAGTTGACTGGGAGAGTGCCTTAATTTTGTTTTAAGGGTTTTTGACGGTTTTGGCGTTTGACCCTCGGCGCAAGGGCTAAAGGCAATAGTTCTGCTAGTCTTTGGATTGAGAATCAAATAATGGGGCGTGATATGCCCAAAGATTAATTACGTCTTTTTGTCGCATATCATTCAATGACTTTTGGCATACAAAGCATTCCCCCAATAGAGGCATTATTGCCCAATGGATAATGATCTAAATGCCTATATAACAAAGCAATTAAATAGCTATTCTAACTTAACTTTTTATCAAAAGTTATTGTTAATTGGCTTACTAGAAATTAGAGATGAAATACATGAAGAAATTAAAGCGCAAGGGTTTAATTATTATGATATACGCGAAATCAAGGAACAAGATCCGTTTTATGCGTACTATCGTGATTTGACATAAGTCAATAAATCCACGCATTATTGGGAATATGGCTGGTCGGCCCACATCTCTCAACGAAAAATTAGGTAATCAAGTCTGTGCCCATATTGCTGATGGGCTTTCTTTGCGTCAAATAGAGAAGCTTGACGGGATGCCAGCCCGTACAACCATTAAAAATTGGGTTACTCAGGCTAATTATGGTAATGAAACTTATCGGGCATTTCACGTCCAATACGCCCGCGCGTGTGAAATGCGTGCTGAAATTTGGGCAGAGGAGTTGCTCGAAATTGCTGATAATGGAACCAATGATATCATTGAAAAAGAGAATGATGATGGCTCGACCTATGAGGTGACAAACCACGATCATATTAATCGTTCTCGCCTAAGAGTTGATACGAGAAAATGGCTCTTATCAAAAGTGTTGCCTAAGGTTTATGGCGACAGGGTTCACCAGGAAATCACCGGTAAGGACGGCTCTGCATTTACGGCCGCTCTAAACATCACAATCGAAAAGAAAGGCTAAGTGAATGGCTCAATTGATCTAAGGCTTCACCATAAGCAGGGACTAGCACTATTAAGTCATGCCACCGAATTAGGCTATGGCGGCGCGGCAGGCGGTGGAAAATCTCATCTTGGTCGAGGCTCTGCTATTTACTTTTCTCATGCCATACCCGGATTAAATACCTACCTATTTCGTAGAACTAATAATGAATTACAGAAGAATCATTTTGTTGGCCCAACATCGTTCCCTGCCTTGCTTCATCCTTGGACATCCTCGGGCTATGTAGAAATTGTTAAAAACGAGATTCGCTTTGCCAATGGTCCAGATAAAAAAGACCCATTTACTAATGGTTCAAAGATATTTGCATCGCATTGCCAACACGAAAAAGATGTCTTCAATTGGCTTGGCCCCGAGATGCATTATCTTATCATTGAGCAAGCCGAACAATTCACACCGTTTATGATCCAGATGCTTCGCGGTAGGAATCGAATACCTGAAGCGCTAAACATTCCTACAGAATTTAAAGCACTATTCCCTCGTTGCCTTTATACCTTTAATCCGGGGGGGGTGGGACATGCTTTCTTTAAGTCTAAGTTTGTTAAAGCTTTAAAGCGTGATAACTCGGGAGTGTCAGAGATTGTCGAGCAACCAGACGATGAGGGTGGAAAGAAACGCCAATTCATTCAAGCTAAGCTTGATGATAATCCTTCTGTTAATCCGGTTGAGTACCGTAAAACTCTTCGAGGACTGCCTCCCCGAATGGCTAAGGCATTAGAAGAGGGAGACTTTGACCAGGTAGTAGGTGCATTCTTTCCTGAGATTGATAGAGCGCGACATTTTATTAAGCGCCATTTTGTCCCGCCCCATCTTATGAGGATACAAGGTACCGATTGGGGCTCATGCGGTGAGGCAGATCCATTCTCTATCGGATGGTGGTATGTAAGTGACGGCACAATTAAAGCAATTAATAGCGTGACTAATGACGTGTTTACTATTCCGAGAGGAGCTTTGGTTTGTTACCGCTCATGGTACGGTAGAGGATTACCTAAGGTAACTGCTTCTTTAGTGGGTAGAGGGATATTATCCAAAGAAAATGGCGAGCATGTAATGGTGCGCGTTGCGGGTGGAGATATCGACGAGAAGAAGGGGCATGGTGAGAGCTTACTAGAAATCTTTAGTCAGAATGGTGTCAATTACCAAAAGGCTGATAGAAGAAGACAACCCGGGCATATGCAGTTCAGGGAGCGTCTAGTTGGCAAGAACGATCGGCCTATGATTTACTGGTTTGAAGACTTCGAAGTAGAGGTTGAAACTATCATGAATCTTCAACATGATTTACACGATCCAAACGATTGCACTCCTTTTGACGATCACTGTTTAGATGGGGACACCCTCATTGAAACAGATACAGGAATAAAAGCGATTAAGACAATGGTGGGCACGAGTGGCTTTGTTAGGAACCATCTTGGGCAGTTAGTTCCCTTTGAAAGGTGCAAATCTTACGGCATCGACGAAATGATAAAATTGACCTTCAGTGATGGAGCAACCATTACGTGCACTCCAGATCATAAGCTGATGAATAGTAACGGTACGTGGGAAAAAGCTATTGATTTTATAGACCAAGAGCGATATGTTTACATACCATGCGACCAATCGTTATTTCAGAAAAATGTCAAGAGTTTGACGGAATTAGATACTATAAGATCGGTGCCTATTTTGCGCACTCCTATAGACATTATTCAGTCCGACTGCATCGGTCTGTGTGGCAATATCATAACGGGGCAATACCGGATGGCATGCACATTCACCACAAGGATCATGACAGAGCTAATAACAAAATTGAGAACCTGGAGTGTCTCAGTGCGGGAGAGCATCAGTCATATCATGCAAATCTCCCAGATAGGATTGAGTACGGGCGAATGCAGATTGAGCGCATTCGCCCCCTTGCCGCCCAATGGCATAAAAGCGAGGCCGGAAGAGAGTGGGCGAAGAAGCATTATGACGAGAAAGTTCGAGATAAGCTTTTCCAGGATCGCGAAGTGGTATGCAGACAGTGCGGCGTTACATATACTGCGAGGTTTCATAATGCCGCATTTTGCTCCAATAAGTGCAAGTCAAAATGGAGAAGAGCCTCGGGTTGTGATGATGAGGTTCGAGCTTGCGTCACTTGTCAGCGAGAGTTTAAAACCAACAAGTACAGTGCAATTAAAACATGCGGCAAAGCGTGTGGCGCAAAAAGCCAATCAATTACCAAGGTGCGTCAGAATCGAGAGCGTTCAAAGGGGTGAGACGTTCTGCCTAGACACACCAAGCCCTCATTCTTTCCTACTCGCCAATGGAATAGTGGTTCACAATTGCTACGAACAGACACGTTATGTTTGTATGTCTCGCCCTTGGATTGAAGACGAGCCGCAACAACCCATTGATACAGTTTATAAATACCAAAATCCAACAATAAATGACCTATGGCCAAGACAACACACGAGGCGCTAATCAATATTAGTAATAAGGAATTAAGGGCTAGGATTCGAGCGCTCATAGAGAGTAAGCATAAGGATATTACTTGGAAGGATGCTAGGAAACTCTATACTCACCTATGGAAAGCTGCCAAACTCAAGCAAATAACGGAGTTTAATTGACAAATCCAGTTCATTACGGCTTTACTTGTGACGCTTGCCAAGCTGTAAGTGTCCCTGACAGTGAACGTACTTGGATTGATAACGCCGTTATAGATGAGAACGGGGAAACAATGGATGCGTGCTTGTGTCTTACTTGTCGAGGTAAGTATGAGCAAAGCCCCTGTGACAAAGAGACCGATTTTAGAACGTGGTTAAAAGAATTCAATGGTAAGTGAACAGGCCCCAATAGATTCCTCTAATGCGGATGATGAACTCTCAAAGTACATGGGAGATGAGGGGATCTATAACCGCTGGATAAAAGAAATCACAACGGTTCAACAATCAAGAACGCGGCGGCTATACGAAAGAGCTGGTGAGAAAATTGTTAAGATCTATCGGAATCAATTAACTCTCGACTCTTACGCCAAGAATACCGACACGATTAATCATGTGATGTTCAATATCTTATGGTCGAACGTCCAGATACTAAAGCCTGCCCTATTTGCGCGAATGCCAAAGGTTGTGGTGGAGCGTAGATTCAAAGATCAAGATGATACAGGACGCCTTGCCTCATGGATTGCAGAACGTTGTACTACATACGCACTTGATGAGCAAAGAGATAAAGCAATGTGGGCAATTCGGAGTGCCGTTGAGGATAGATTGCTACCCGGAATAGGGCAGTGCTTTGTTCATTATAAAGCAGAATTCTCGGATGGGACTAACGACGATGGAACGCCGCTAGTAGATGAAACAAACAATGTTGTTAAGATTCCTACGCCTGGCACCGAGAAAGCAATTATTGAGTATGCCTTTTGGCAAGATTACCTAACGAGTCAATCGCGTTCACCGTATGAACTAAGGTGGCAGGCTAGGCGTTCTTATATGGTTCGTTCGGAATTAATTGATAACTTTGGTCCTGATATTGGTAGAGCGATCTCTCTTACTGCTGATAAGAGGAAAGATAAGCTAAGTGACTCTGATGGTGAGTTCTTGCGACAAGCTGAAGTGTGGGAGATTGAAGAGTTATCAACAAAGCTTAGGTTCTGGATTAGTACTGGCTACAAAAAAGGCCCGTTAAAGGTACAAAAAGATACTATAAAGTTTAAGGGTTTTTATTCTTACCCGCGTCCGCTACTTGCTACAACAACTACGGACAACATGACACCAACTGCGGACTATGTCATTTATGAGCGGTTAGCGTCTGAGCTTGATTATCTAACTAAACGTATATCTGCAATGGTTGAGTGCGTAAGGCTTGTCGGGATTACGGCCGGACCATTGTTTGAAAAGATAAAGAACGTTCTTAAGCTAAAAGATGGTGACTTATGGCCGGTTGAGAATTGGGCGGCTTTTACTGATAAGGGTGGCCTGAAAGGCGCAATCGATTGGATGCCGTTTGATATGGCGGCAACGGCAATCCCCGTACTCATGCAGCAAAGAGATGCAATACTAGCTGATATAGATTTAATTACTGGTATTCCTGATGTAGTTCGAGGGAGTACTGATGCTCAAGAAAGTGCAGCAGCAATCCAAAGAAAATCGCACTGGATGGTATTAAAGCTTCAAGAGCGGCAAGAGGATGTACAGCGTTTTTGTCGTGACTTAGTCGGTAAGATAGCGGAAGTTATCTTTGAGCCGGGACTATTTGCTGATGAGACTATTGCTCTTATGTGTGGGTACGACCAAATGCCTGATGATGATAAGGCAAACTACCCAGCGGCACTGCAGTTACTAAGAGATGATAGACTTAATACCTTTAGAGTTGATATTGAGACTGATTCGACAATAGCCGCCGATGAGGACGAGAACATCGCTCAGTGGCAGAATTACATGCAATCAATATCGAGTATGGTTTCTCAAGTACAAGGTGTTAGTCAATTTGCACCTGAACTACTTCACCCGATGATTGAATCAGCTAAGTCAGCGGCTAGAGTACTACGAACGGGCAAAAGCGTTGAAGGTGCATGGGATTCAGCTTGGAAGCAGGTAGAGGATAGGATGCAAAATCCACCGCCACCACCACCACCGCCGCCGCCACCACCTGATCCAATGGTTGATGTGAAGATGCGAGAACTTGACCTTAAGCAACAAGATCAGGAATTCAATCAGGGCATGAAGCAGCAAGAGTTACAATTGAAAGACCAAGTAGCTCAAATGGATTTTGAGATTAAATCTCAGAACACTGAGATATCCGGTCTAAAAGTGCAAAGCCAGCAACAAAACGATGCAACTGTTGCGGAATTAGACAAGTTCAAAGAACAATTCCGTCAGTTCGTTGATTCGCAAATGCTTACTCTCAATGCCAAAGAAGTTGAGCTTGAAAGTGCTAAATTAAGTCATGCGATTGAAACAACACATACCGACCAGGTCCTATCGGCGGTTGAGTTAGCGCATCAACAAAAGCAAAATGAGCATAATAACGCTATGGACGTTCACGGTGCTGTGTTAAGTACGGCGGACCATCATGCGGGTACTCTTGATGTGGCTCAAGCGCATCAAATAAATATTCATAATGCTCAAACTGATAGACTTAAAGCTAATAATTTACGTCAATCGGATACCCAGAAGCTAAAGCCAAAGGTGTAAGACTTGACACTAAGATTATGGGTATGACAATAATCAAATCATAAGGTTAATTCTTATGGTATTTCCTACACGGTACGGCACTTTAGGGGAAAAGGTATTCGGTAAAGACGATCCTTTTATCAATGATATTGATTCTAATATGGTCATTGATGATTCAATGACAAAGCTTACACACCCTGTTACTGGCGAAGTTGTTGCGAGTAAGACTAGATGGTCTCAAATAAATAAAGAGCTTAAACTTGATGTAGTGGGCAATGATATTCCAAAGTATAGGCATAGAATCCCTGATAAGATTACTGATGACTTGATTCTAGATAAGATTCAAAAAGCTGAAAGCATTGTGGGCGATCCTTCAAAATTACGAGAATTTTATAATCGAAACGAAGAAAGACTAGAAAGACGCAGGATCCTGATTGAAAGATGATAATGACCTAATAGACAGGGCGATGGATGCGGCGGAAGCTAAGCTACTTGATGCCCCTGATAGAGAGACCGAAGCGGCGGAAGCGCAGATTGTTACTCGCCAATCAGAAGAGCCGGTAAGATCGGAGCAGCAGCAATATCAACAACGAGAAAGGGAACGTGCTCCCGATGGTAAGTTTGCTAAAACCAGAAGCACACAAATTTCAGACCATAACGCTAATGTAGAGTTGACTACTGAATCAGCACCGGCAACCCCGGCAGCTGTAAATTCGGTAAATCCTCCCGCATTTTGGTCTACCGAGCAAAAAGCTCTGTTCGCTAAAGCAGATCCACAAATGCAACATCTCGTTGCCGCGTGGGAACTTGAGTTACAGCAGCGATTAAGTCGGGCAGCAAACGAAGGGCAAAGAGGCCGTGCATTTCAGAACCGAATGTATGAAGGCTACGAACCGAAAGAGATTCAAGCGCACAAAGCGAAACTCCAGTTAAATGGGCTTCGTGATGAGGTTGATGAACTCCATAGGTATCGAGCATGGGATTCAATCTTTGAGACTGATCCTTATACTGGAATCTCTGATTTAATGCGGAAAAACGGATTCTCGCCCTATGATTTTATTGCGGGCGCTCAGGTTGGGCCGCAGTATCAAACTGATCCACAAGTAGAAGCGAAATTACAAAGACTAGAGGAGTTGGAACAGAAGTTTTCTAATTTAGAAACTTCCTATAACACTCAGGAGGAACATGCGTTTCAAGCAAATATTGAAGACTTCAAAAGTGGAGTCGATAGTAGGGGGCAAGTAAGGCGCCCGTTTGCTCAGATGTATGCTGCTCACATTACTCAAGCTCAAAGTCAGATAATGGAAATTTATCCACACTTAGAGTTTAATAGTGCTCTTGAACATGCGTATGAGTATGTCCTAAATGAAGTATCAAAGCTTCATGGAATACCTCAAAAAACTTCTATATCAACACCAGAAAAAAAGATTGCGAACGGAAAAAAAGCCCAAGCTGCTGCTTCTAGTGTTGTTGGTGCACCTCGGTCTGATGCTGCTACTCAAAAACCTCGCGCGCGTACAATTGATGAAGCGCTTGATCGTGCTGAGGAATTGGTCTACGGAGGCCGATAATCTTTAGCATAATCTCAAGCGCATAATTTTAAATTTTATGTGACCAGGATTAAACAAAATGGCATCCCCAAATAGTTCTTTTAGTGAGTTGTTATCTGTAACAGTTCAGGAACTCGAAGATGAACTCTTCGACCAAATCTCTGCCAAAAATGCTACAACTGCTATGCTCAAAGAGTATGGTTCGGTTGTTCCTAAAGATGGCGGACCAACAATTGTAATTCCAATTATGTATGCTGAAAACGGCTCTTATAAGCGTTATTCAGGAGCGGAATTACTTAACACATCAAGTAATGATGTATTCACCGCATTTCAGTACCCATGGTGTCAGGTAGCAATAAACATTCAGGCAAATATGCGTGAAGTATTGCAGAACTCTGGCCGCTCTCAGAACCGTGACTTAGTTAAGTCTCGTGTAATGAATGCCAAGGTTACTTTTGAGAATGAGTTTAACATCGATATGCTTTCTGATGGTTCTGCGACTAGCCAGGTAAACGGCCTTCAGGCTCTTATCTCAGCAGCAGGAACAGGAACAGTCGGCGGTATTGCTCGTGCATCTTATGCGTTTGCTCAGAATCAGTTCTACCGAGCAACCACAGATGGTGGATCAGCATTAACCTCTGCAAACATTGTTTCTTACATGGATGCACTCGATCTTCGACTTCAAAGATACCGAGCAAAGACTAAGGTTATTTTGTCTGATGATGTTACCTACGCTCTTTATGAGAGTGCAGTTCATCCTCTTCAAAGACTTAACCAGCCTGATGCTCCAATGGCTAAACTTGGATTTAGAACGTATCGATATAAAGATGCGGAACTAGTATTCGAGCCAGGTATTGCAGGTATGCCAGCTAATACTCAGTATTGGTTAGATCCTGAAGTACTAGAGCTTAATCCACACAAGGATAGAAATCTTGTACAACTTGATAAGCGAAATTCGTTTAATCAAGATGCAATGATCGAATACCTTGCATGGATGGGTAACTTGACGGCTAAGAACTTCCGAAGACTCGGAACTCTTAATAATACTTAATTTTTAATTTCTAATAGAGGAGTTTTTATATGGCATTAATTGGTATTTACCCAAATGAGGTGGTCGGTGCTCGTTTCGAGCAAACTGATACCACATCATTATTCCCTTCAGGGACTATTTGTACTGACAATCTAGGTGGTATTTGGAAGTATGGACAAGCAACCGCTGCCATAGCACAGTATAACCTGTGTTACGGTACCGGCGCTGGAACACCTGCTTTTACCTCAGCAACTGCGGCACTTTTAACCACAACAGCATCTTATTTTATCGGTATTGCTCAAGTAGCTTTTGCCATAAATGAGTACGGTTGGTTCTGGTGCGGTATTGGTGGCGGCGTGGGTCATGGTCTTAAGGTTAACGTTGCGGCATCAACTGCTGCAAACGTGAAGCTTTTCGGCACAGTAACAGCGGGCGCTGTTTCGTCCACTGTTCTTGCTCCGTTAATCCAAGGTCTTCAGATGTGTGCATTAACTGTTTCTGGTGCTGGAGAAGTGTATTCAGCCACAGAACTGATGATTAACACTCAAGACTAATGGTTTTTGATTTGCCGCTTCTTTTAGTTTAAGAGGCGGCAAATTTGTTATAAGGAAAATAATTGTATGGCTTTAGAAAAAATAACGTATATCGAAGGATTAGACTCTAGTTACGAAGACATTGAGTTGATGAATGATACTCCACTTGGAGTAACGAAAGTAAAATTCTTTCTTAAGAGCGAAGACATGCCGTTTCTTTCTGAAAAAGAGGGAAGAGTAATTCGAAAGAATTTTGTATGGATCGAAAAGATTATTAATCTTGGTAATTTGATTATTCAACGACGTTGTAAGGATATCGTAGAGTACGATGAGAATACCGGTAAGTGGGCAGTTAGAAAGCTTGCTAGCGGCATGGAGTCTGATATTAAACTTTATAACAACGAGTGGAACGCGTTCGCGCGTGGTGCATCGAGTGATATTATTGGCACACCTTTAGAGTTCTTATTCAAAAATGATCCTTCAAAAGTTGAAGGGTACAAAGCTAAGCATGTTCATACTATCGAGCAACTTTCTCAATTCTCGGATGTTCATATCCAAGATGTAGGGTTTGGAACTCGTCAAGATGTTGAGATGGCCAAGTACTACATGAAGAAGATTCAAGAGCAAGCACCAGCAATTGAGTTAAACAATAAGTTTGAAGAAAAAGATTCCGAGATTCGTTATCTTAAAAATCAACTTAACGAAACTATTGCTATGATGAACCGCGTCATGTCCGAAAAGGGATTTGATGATAAAGAGGCTCCGAAGGTTCGTAAACCTAGAGGACCAAACACAAAAATTAAAATAGAAAAGGATGAAGAGTAATGGACAAGGTTATTAAATTCGTAGAGCGTCACGAGGACGTAACTAGAGAAGATGGGAAGGTGGAGCACCTTATTACATTAAACATTGAAAAATCATGGATTATTGACGGTATACTTCATGCAATAGAGAGAGTAGCAACACCAGAGGACGAAGTGGAGTTTGCAACTGAATTCGATGCATTTAAGCGTAACGTTACTGAAGCAGATTTCGAAGCGTTTAAAGCGTCAAAAGAAGGTGAATTAAGAGCTGAATTTGAGGCTACAAAATCATCTCCCGTATTCAAAGAAGAGTTTTCAGATAAAAAAGAGTAATCAAGTAATTACAAAAGGATATTTAAAATGACTTTACAAACTGATTTAATGGGTGGCGGAAGCATACCAGCGCAAGCTGCGGTACTTCTCTCCACTAATACGATTAACGATGCTCCTACAAGGTCCCTAGCGGTTGGGCTAACTGCTACCGGTACCGTTCTTGCCGATGCGTTTCAATTAACGACGTTTAATTCGAACTTTTCAACCGTGGCAGCAGGCACCGGCTGTAAGCTGATTACTAACTGGCCAATTGGTCAGATGGGAATTGTTTACAATGGCGGCGCAAATTCTTTGAAAGTTTTCCCGCATATTTCTACCGGAACTATTAACGGTGGTAGCGCGGGCGTTGCGGTAACTATGGTAGCAGCTACGGCGAATTTAATTATGCGTCATTCAGCTCTCGACTGGGGCGTGTATGTATTGACTAAGCAGACATAAGAATTTTTTAACGATTAGCGGCTTTTATAGGCCGCTAATTTTACATAATAACTAATATGAAAAATCTTATAACCAAAACTATAATTTTAGTAGCTTTGTTAATTAATGTTGATGCTGCTAGTGCTGCAATTCCTTTTACCGTCCCAGTAAGAACAAGCACCCCATCTTTAGCAACATCGACAAGTGTTACGGTTTCTCCGACTAATCTTGTTAGGAAATATCTTGTAATACAAAACAATTCGTTAGCAAATATTTGTTGCTCTATTTCTGGTGGAGTATTAACGGGGGTAACTCCCACGGCTACTAATAAGTGTATAGTTATTTCCCCAGGTGGATACTTTGAAAATAACTCAAACGTTATTCCACAGGATGCAGTTACTTGTTATCAAACAAGCGGCGGGACGATCAATACTGTTGTTATATTAGAAGGATAAGAAATGCCGATAGGTAATCCTACCGTTACGGGTGCGCAGCTACTGAATGCAGTTAAGCCTAGCCCTATAAGGGTTCAAACTACTCCTATTATTTTTCGCTCGTTTTTCATGACTCAGCATCCTTGGTCACGTCAGTACGGAGTGTTTGTCGAAAATGAACAAAGAAGAGGCGCTTTTTGGTGTTTCGGTGATATTACTTGGAAAGGTAAAACCAATCTTTGTTATAGCGCTGAAGGGATTATCGGGCAGTATTATGGGTATGCTCATGCGAATGTTGTAAGAAGAGCGGCGGGGAGCGGCGGGAACCCTGGGTCTATTGGTGGGTGGGTTGGAACATCTGCGACAAACAATTCTCAAAATTGGGGCGGTGGGGCATCGATATCTATCTCAGGTAAAGAAAGCGCAGTGTTTACTTTTACGGGTGACGCGTGCGGTATTATAGGGGCTTACTACCGATCTGATGCTGGGGGTTATGCAATTATTGGTATTGATGGAGACTACACAAAAGCTAACGGGCCAGAGGTCAGAACAATCACACAGTCCGATATTAATTCTGGGAAATTTGCTACAAATATTACTCTTAATAATGGAAATACTACACCGGCATTAGGTTGTAAGTACGTTGATTTCAGACGAGCCTTTCTCTATGGAGAGGATTTAGGACTTTGGGAGGATACCGCATATTCTAATACGTCTCATACTTGCGAAATCCTTACCACAGGGACCAATAACGCAAAAGACACAAGCGGCTCAAATCTTGGGTTTAGTGCCTTTTTTGCATCTTCTTCTACGCAAGGAACCGTATTGGCTCAATTAGGGACAAACGGGGCCTCTGCGTATCCAACCAGTAGTTTTAACACTTCAAATCCATACGTATTGGCTTGGCGCCCTATTGCACAGCCAAGAGTTATTTCTAACGCACAAACAAAACCAATCGTTGGTGCATCTCCTTTTGTTGAAGATTCTGTATACGAAATGAAGAGTGCCGCGGGTGGAACATACAGATTTAATCGCCAAACGCACGCCGACGGGTCAAGTACAGGACCAATGGAATGCTCACACGTTCCAACCTATGTTGCGGTTGCCTCGGGGGGCGCAGCCGGGGTTGATAACTTATCAGGACAAGCTCATTTAAAATTAAGAGCAACTGATGGGCTTGGCTTTACTGCAAACGATTATATTTGGATTGAGTCAAACATTCCAATGCTTCGAAAAATCAGTAGTATCGCAACTGACGACCTTACTCTCTTAACGAATCTAACCTCATCACTTAACCTAAACGTCGCAGCGGAAAAAGTTTATCGCTGTGAAACGGTGGTAAGTGGTGCGGTAACTGCTTCAGCAAGTGTCACGCTTGCATCAGCGACGCATCAAATAGCTATCGGGGATGTTCTTACGTTTGTCTTGGATGCAAATATTCCTGTAACGGCAACGTGTAAAACAATATCTGGTACTGCCTTGGTTCTTGATAGGGCTGTAACAATTGCTGATACAGCGGGTGTTCTTCGTCTTTCAATGAAAGATTATGAAACGTACTGGTTAGCAGATAATAATATTCCGCTTTATTTAAGTGCTGGGTGTTTTTGGACTCCAACAGATAAACTCTCCTTAAGACGGGTTTATATGTCTTCTTATACTGATGATTCCACAACAGCTAATGGAGCAGCTGCAAGGGGAGCAACAACAATAACAGTTGTAAGTGACGCAAATATAATTGCCGGGAACCTTGTAAGTATTGATGCTAACGGAACACAAATTAGAAGAGTTGTATCTAAGGCAGCTAACGTATTGACCCTTGATAAAGCGCTTGATTCCTACACTCATACAGGATTAAAAGTGTCTTCTGCTATGCTTAGACGGGAAGACGTTATTACATGGAACTCTACAAATTCATGGCAAATGAAGGTTCAATGGCTCGAAAAAGAGTACAGAGACGGCGATTTATTTAGAGCAATGTATGATGTCATGCATACGCAAGGATACGAAGCAGCGCGCGTTACTCCTCCGACCTATACAATTACAAATGCAACTAATGTAAATCCTATTGTTGTTACAACCGCGGCAGCTCATGGAATGGCCACAGGGGATGGAGCAAAGATAACTAACGTTAATGGTAATACAGCCGCAAATGGCAACTGGGTTGCTACGGTTTTATCAGCAACAACCTTCTCGATTCCGGTAGCAGGAAACGGCGCCTATACATCCGGCGGAACGCTAACCAAGGGTAGCGCAATTACAGACGCAACGAACGCGACACCAATTTCTATTACTTCTCCTAATCACCAATTTGTAACAGGGGATAGATGCCGTATAGCGGGTGTTGGTGGAAACACTAATGCAAATGCAGACTGGAGAATAACCTATATTAATGCAAACACTTTTACACTAGATGGATCCGTAGGTAACGGCGCGTATACCTCTGGGGGTACCGCGTGTGAGGTTGCTATTTATTTTGGGACTATTTTTAATTGCAATGCGGTTTTAGGCCCTGGAATCGCTCCAGTAGTAGATTTTAATTACGATTCTGTAAAACCATACAACATTGGGGGGGTTTCTCAGGTTGATACTAATGGAGCAAACATAAATTCTTTTTATTCAACAGATCATCCTTTGGTTTATTCATGTTGGATGGAAGATATCGACGAGGTTACGGGCACAGGAGGCCAGACATGCAAGACGTTTCAACAAGGACGAGCCACGGGTGATTATAAGGTCTACTTCATGGCCGGAAGTAACCAAGGGGCTAATGCCACGCTAACGCTTGGATATAATTCTATACGTAAAGGATGTTACAGAAAGCAAATTAGAAGAATTCCCACATTCGCAAACAACGTAGCGAGACAATTTATACCTGGGTAAGACTATAAAAATAATGTATTGAAATGCCAAATATCACAGATTTAGCTTCATGGTTTACCTCTCAACAGGCGCAATTACTTTGTGATCCTAATGGTGGATGGGCGCCAGCTAATCAATTAGATAATGGCGTTCCATGGACGTACCCTTCAGTGGCTCCAGTTGGAGGTCCTAGTGTAGCGGTCGCAGCTCAAATAGGCTCAATTACGGTAGCAAGTGACCCGACTAATTATTATTCGGTGGGCGATAGAGTGCGTCTTAAGCAAGGGGCTGGGTACCTGTATTTTTACATACTCGCTGTAACTACAACGGCTTTATTCATTACTGGTGGGTCGGACTATGTGCTAGTAAACGCGCCTATTACTAGTTACGAAATTTCTAAATCTAGTAGTCCTGTTGGATTCCCTACCGGATTTAATTACGCACCTATTATTTCAGGGTTTGCGGTTAATCCTACGCAAGCATCGTATCGATTTACCCTTACGGGGCATAAGTGTGAAGTCGCATGGCGTCAAGGGGTAGCGGGTACAAGTAATGCGACTGATTTTTCAATCAGTGCACCAATACCAGCACTTACCGCAACCAATATGTATTGGGGGAATTGTTGTTGGGGAGCAACTGATAATGGGGGAGTTTTAACATCACCTTCTTCTTGCTCTATTCAGAATGGGACGTCTACTATTAATTTATTTAAAGATTTAGCTGGGGGTCTTTGGACTAATGCCAACGATAAGCGAGCAGACGGAAGTATTATTTACGAGGTTTAAATGAGTCTTTTAACAATTGCCCAAACATGCGCTAAGAGATTACAGATAACATCTCCAAGTGCTGTTATCGGTAATACTGATAACAATATGGTGTTGCTTTTAGCAATGATTGAAGATGGGGTGCAAAACATTAGAAATGAATTTCTATGGCCAGAACTTCAGAGAGAATGGTTATTCTATACAATTCCTGGCGTAGATGCGTATCCATTGCCTGGAGATTTTAATAATGCACTCGTAGAATCTGTTTGGAATCGTACGCAAAAATGGCCGCTTTTAGGCCCTGTTGACGCAAGCTCTTGGCAAACTTATAAGTCAGGATTAGTTCCGACACTTCCAAGACAAAGGTACCGAATTAAAGGATTTAGTAATAATCAGTTTTTTATCGATCCAACTCCTACTGTTTCTGAACTTTGCGTACAAGAATATATTTCACGTAATGTGATTAGACCTAAAAAGTGGGTAGCAAATACAGCATATTTATTTAACGACTATGTTTTTTCGAATGGTTTATTCTTAAAATGCTTGACTAACGGAACTAGTAGCGTTCTTCAATATCCTGAATTTGGAAGAGACGGCACTGTTTTTTGGACAAGTATACCGGGATATGCTGTTGCGGCTAGCTATAACGTTGGTCAATACATTTATGCATCTCCTAATGCGTATAAGTGTACAGTTGCTGGGGTATGTGGAGCTGCTCCAACTCACACGAGCGGATCTGCTACTTCAGGCACGTGTACCTTTTTATATGTAGGAACACCCTCGGCTTGGGTTGCGGGAACTACGTATGCTACAGGAGCATTGACCATTGCAAACCCTACGCCAGATTGCTACCTGTGCGCAGTACCAGGAGTTTCTGGACAATCGAGTCCTAAATTTAGATCTGTCGTTTTCCTTGGGGCAGGGATAGGAGTCCCGACTTTACCGACGTTTGACACCATTACAGATAGTACAACGAATTGGTTGCTTCAATATCAAGCGTTTGAATCATTCACAGCTGATACGGACGAAGTGGTTTTAGATAATCAAATGATTATCGATGAAGCGGTATGGAAATTCTTACAGATTCGAGGGTTTGATTATGCTGAATTAATGAAATCTGCGCAGGAACAAAAAGATATTCTTAAAACCAATCTTTCAGGTACTGGAGTGGTAAGTGTTAGCGGTCAAGGGGGCGTTCCACCATGCATAGGGCAGTGGAGTTACCCAATAGGTAATTTTGGAATATAAAATATGGGAAATTTTAATCCGGCTTTTCATGCTAATTATAAATATTTAACACCAGAACAAAAACAGTTTGCTATTCAGCAGTACTTAGCTAGCCAACAGCAGTTGCAAGAAGATCCTTCACTTCAGCTACAGCAACAACAGCAACAACCACCACAGCAGCCCCCGGCTGGAGGGGTAGCAAGTATTGCAGGCCAGGTCGGTGGAAAGTATTTGGCTAATAGCTTAATGGATGGCGGCGGGGAAGCAGCGGCGAGCGCGAGTGAAACTCCAATGACATTGGAAGGGATGCAATCTCTTTCTAATGGCGGCAACGGTTTAATGAGTATGGGCGGGGCTGATAGTGGTGTTGGGGCAGTGTCTGGAACACCCGGTGCTGCAACAATGACGGTTAACGGTCCTATGAGCTTGGCCGGATTTGGCACAGCGGGGAATGTTTACTTACCAGCAATCGGAGCTCTTGGCGCATATAATCTTATTCAACATCAAGGTGATGCCCCAAGAGGTGATTATGCAAGGGGCATAGGGCAAGGCGCTTTGAGTGGCGCTGCGATTGGGTCATATTTTGGTCCTTGGGGCGCTCTTATAGGTGGCGGCGTTGGGGGCCTTGCGGGCGGCATTGGAGCTCTGACAGGGTCAGGAAAAGACAAAGCCCAAATGAATAGAGACAGATTAAGAAAAGCTCTTCAAGCAACGGGCATTGCCGATGATAAGTACATGATTAATGGGGTTGATATTGGCGCAGATGGTGGATCTATGGATCTTAAAAATCTAGGCACCAATATTGATGGTAAAAATCAACGTCATTCCTATGACGTTGATTTTTCTAATCCACTTTCTGGCGGAACTGTGTCAGCGGTTAATCCGCTAACAATGGCATTGTTAGGAAACGGCGCAAAGCAAAAGCAAATTGATGATCTTAATGGGATGCTTACTAATTCGGTAATGAATGGAGCAACTGATCAAGCAACGATTAATAAAAATATTCAAGCACTTTACGCAAAGATTCCAGGATTAAATACTCCTGGACTACCAACGGGCCCCGTACCATCTTTAAATGCACCGGGGGTTACTTTAGGGGTGCTAGGGGGAGCTAGTCTCCCAGCTCGTTCTCAAACTTTGTCGCCCGGAATTTCAAAAACAGGGCAGCGTATATCTTATCAAGGACATAAGTAATGCCATATAATATTGTCCCCGACCGCGTAAAAAGTTTAGAGCAGGTACATACAAGTATCATTCCTCCTCCGGTCTTGGGGTGGAATACAAAGGATCCATTAGTCAATATGGATTCTAAATATGCGGTAGATACACTCAATTATTTCTCTTCTGGGGGTAGTGTAGAGCTTAGAAAAGGCTATACGGTTTATGCTCGATTAATAGATGGCGGAACTCCTCAGTTATCTTTGTTTTGCCTTAATTTACAAAACGGAACTACGAAAATACTTTGCTGCTCGGTCACTGGCAGGACTTACGATATTACTGCTGGTGGCGTAGGTGGTACTGATTTATCTAATGGATCAACGCGTAACGTATATAGCGGCATTGGCACGTATATTAATTATAAAAATAGAATTTATATTAAGGATTGCAACGCGGTCAATAATGTTTGGTACTGGGACGGCGCAGCTGCATCTCTTCTTCCCGCTGCATTCGTAGGCCCAGGGGGGGACGATAAGTTATTAGTGAATCCACAGACCTATAAAAATAGAATGTATTTTTGCGGGACCGACCTTAGCTGTTGGTTTAGCGATGTCGATGCGGTTACCGGCGCTCTTCACCAATATGATTTTCAATCAGTTTTTAAATTAGGTGGAAAACTTCTTTTCGTAGGTGGAACGACAAGAGTAGGTCAAATAAATCAACAATATTTTGTCGCAATTTCTAGCCTAGGCGAAATACTTTTATACCAAGGAGATTCACCTCTTTCGGCTACATGGTCATTGATAGGTACGTTTAACATGCCCACTCCAGTAGGGT
Source organism: Actinomycetes bacterium (assembly GCA_025354785.1). Lineage (GTDB taxonomy): Bacteria > Actinomycetota > Actinomycetes > Nanopelagicales > Nanopelagicaceae > QYPT01. The sequence goes on from JANXME010000127.1 coordinate 19,353, forward strand.
ATCGGTCTTTTTTTTATTGGGGTAAGGACTTAGTAATTATCACGTATCAAGGATTAATACTGTTATCAGATGTTCTTGCCGGTGGGGATATAGTATTTTTAAGTGATAAAATAAACGATCAATTCGTTGCCGCATTCGCGCCGATTGTTCCATTTAGTTCAGATGCTTTATTAATTATGGGCATCTTTGCGCCATTACAAAACATGATAATTATTACCATGGGGGCAATTGGTGAAACGTCTACGTTCGTGCATTTTGTTATGAGCACGATTACCCGTGGATGGTGGAAGTTTTCTGGTATAGACGGATATCATTTTGCAAATACGCCGACCGCTACTTTATGTTGTGGGCAGTTTGGAAGTGCTTATACATGTTTTAATGGGTATACAGATTTTTTGAATAATGTAAGTACCATAAGAAAGGTACTACTGCGCCCTGCCTATAACTACATGGAGAGCCCGACTGCGGTAAAGCTCCTTACGGAAGCTCAAATATTTATGTACGAGTCTAACGGCTTAGACATAACGGTGGACGCTGATGTAGACTATGCTAATAAGGTGGCTATTTCACAGAACATCGATACGAGTAAAGGAAATGCGTACCAATTCTATAATAATCGTGTTGGATTAACGGGGATAGGTTATGCGGCTTCAATTAGGTTCGATGGAACGGTAACAACAAAACAAAGAAGTATCCAAGCAATTAAAGTGTTCTGGAAAGAAGGTACGGAAAGAGGATAAATATTTATGGTTAATTTTCATTCAAATCAAGCTCAACAAAGAATCCCTATTGCCCAGCGTACACCAGGGGGACCTGGCTTTACGCCTAGACCTCCTGTAATGCCACAATCAGGGCATTCAACAGCAGACTTTCAACGTGTGCCTATTGCACAACGTACACCAGGAGGCCCCGCATTTACGCCGAGACCTCCCGCAACTCCTCCAGCTGCAGGCCCTGGCGCGTCAGCTACTCAACAAGCGCAATCTAATCAACCTATGCCATCAAACCAAGTAAATTACGCTTCAGGGCAACCAAACGGGCAGTCCTTTGGTCAAGTAATTAATCAAGCGACTGGTCAACCAAATGGCCAAGACGGGCAGTCTTCCGGTCAAAACGGCCAATCCTTTGGTCAAGCGTTTGGCCAAACGCTTGGCCAAGACGGGCCGTCTGGTCAAGATGGTCAATCATTTAGTGAAAAACCTGGGCAATTTGGTCAACCTGGTCAATCGTTTGGCGGTGGTCAAATGGGTCGATGGTTTAATAACTACTACAATCAAAATCCTGGCCAATTTGGTATAGATTCACAACGGGCGGGCCAAGGGATGATGCAATATGACCCAACCTCTTCCCCGCAATATCAATCCCCCTCAAGGTCGCCGTCTTTATATAATAACATGGTGCCTCAATCTGGGTCTTCTACGCCGCAGGGCTTATTATCGCAGCCGCCTATGGGGCAGAATATTTTCAATCCAGGGAATTATAAATAATGACAAGCACATCGCATGCGGGGCAAATACGAGTTTCGCCGGGTGTGTATAGACCTGCGAGCGCTGTTAGCTCTGCTTTATCAGGATCATCAAAAAATAATACTCCAAAAAATAATACTCCAAAGGCGTCTACGACTTCGAAAACCCCCGCGCAAAGCCTTCCTGGTCTTACTAAGCAGCAAAATGCGAATATTAATCAGAGACAATCCGCTGATAATTCTCTTGGCACTGCTGCTAATGGCCAACTACAAGCGATATCAAATAATTTCTCTCAACCATTTGATTATAACTCGCTACCCGCTGCTCCAGTAACAGGGGATTATAACAATTGGGTTTCCAGTCAAATGGGAAACTATAATAAAGCGTTTGATGATAGAAACACCCCAGTTTTTAAACAACAAGCCGATGACTTTGAGCAGCAAATGGCCAACAGGGGTATTCCTATGGGGTCAGATTTATACAATCAACAAAAAGGTTTGATGGTTCAGGGTCAAAATGACGCTAGAGAACAAGCGTATGCTGCTAATCAAGGTCAAGCGGTTCAATCGGCGGAAAGCCTTTACAAAGTGGGAACAGACGCAAGAAGCCAAGCGTACACAATGGCTCAAGCGCGAAGGAACCAACCACTAGCTGATTTCAATTCCCTTTATGCCTCGCAATCGGGTATGGACAATCAGAATCTAAAGTACTCTCAAGGGCTAGACCTACAGAATAATCAAGAAGCTTCTCAAATGGCGATAATGAAAGCCACCCCTCGTAGTGGTGGGGGTAAAGGCTCTGGCTCTGGTGCCGGTGGATACGGTGGTACAGGGCTTAGTTATCAAGATTATTTAAACACTCAAAATCAATCAAAATTGCAGCTCCAGCAGGGGTTAAATGCGCTTAATCCTCAACCACAGGCTCCAAGTTATGGGGCGCAATTAGGGGGAAGTCTGTTATCTTCGGTCGGGCAAGGTCTTGGAAAAGCAGCTGGAACATATTTATGGAGTCAAATATGACAGTTTCGTTATATAACGCACTAGCTGGAGGATTAGACGATCAAAAAATATATGATGCTCAAGATCCGATCTATAGTTCGGGGGCAGCGCTTTTAAACTCGCCGCTTCCGGTTGCAAGAACCAACACAGAAGCATTGTTGGGGCCACTCATCCAAGGGTTGGTCGGCGGCACGATGGCGGGCTACGGCCAGGAGAGTGCAAAGCAAGCAGCGTATAATGATTACTCACGCATTAATAATGCGATTAACATTGGAACATCCGACCCAGTAGCGTTACAAGCTGCGTTAAGTGCAGATCCGACAAATACACCTACTCCGAAAGATTGGACTGTTAAGCAGGGGCAGGCATTGCTAGCTCAATCAACCATTCAGCAACAAATGGTTGATGATATTAAAAGTAAGGTAACAACCGATGCTCTTACGGAGTCGGTAAAAAATGGCACATATACTCCCGCACAAGCTATTAAATTCGCGTCTGGGTCTTCTGCTGATTTGCAGGCGGCTTTGGCAAGTGATGGGACAAACCCAAGGCTTCAATCAACTATGGACTCTTTGCATATTCCTGAGGGCGATAGAGCAGGAATAAAAACACCCGAAGAACTTCAATTATATATGGCCCATGTGTTTGGGCAAGATGATAAGCAATCGGCTAAAAGTGCATTACTTGAGGATAAAGCAAAGAAGGAATGGGACACGAAAAACGGCAAAATACTTGATACGTTAATTCCAATTAAATCATCACTTGATGATTTAGGTAAGCTTAATTCGCCTCCTTCCGATTTAGCATTACAAGAGTTGTTACAACGTTCGATTACTCCAGGAGCCCAAGCAGTAAGAGCGGAATTTTTTAATAAAATTACCGATGCTCAAAACCCAGCTAATAAACTTGCCGGAACAGTTAATAAGTGGCTTGGAGGCGGTTCATTAGATGACGCAAGCAGAAAACAGATTGGCGATACGATTAAAAGCATCGTAGACGACAAACTAAACTACTACAAAACTCAGGCTGATAATATTAAAGGTATAGCCGATAGGAGAAAATTAGATTTTAGTAATATTATTCCAGATTATAATACGGCATTTGGTTCAATTAAGCCGAAAAATACAACTGGTGTCTTAGATTCCATACCTGCGGGATATGCTCCAAATGGAAAGGTAGATGCTAATGGTAATCAGTTGGTAAGTAGGATTGGGTAATATGGGTTATGTTATCGATGATTCCCCAGATCCTTCAGCACCTTTACCTGTAGCTGATTGGACTGCTAAATATGGCGATCCAAGTACAGGGCAGATGCCAACGGGACAGCCTAAAGGGTATGTTATTGATGACTCGCCCATTCAAGAGAATACAGTAGACCCCTCAAATATATTTGAGGGCATGAAAAATCTCCCTTCAGGTTTATGGAATCAAATAAAATCTATTCCTTCGGGGATAGACAACCTTAACGAGGTAGCTTCTGCTCCGATGAAATTTCTATCTGGTCAAGATGTTGATTTGAGTAAGATTGAAAATGCTTTGCGCGGAACGGGTACAATTGCTAGTGGGATCGCAGGAGGCGGAACGGGTGCCGCCGCCGGGGCGGGGCTTGGCGCATATTTAGCGCCTCTTACTGGAGGACTTTCCATACCAGCTGGGGCAGTTATTGGAGGAGCTCTAGGAGGGGGGGCCGGGCTGCTTGGCTTTAATAAGCTTAATCAAATAACTGGGTCAGACGCGCCTACTACGGGCGCCCAAGATATTAACAGTTTTCTTTATAATACAGGACAAGGGCTTGCCGGTGGGGCAGTCTCCGAGGCTATTCCAAGGATAGCAAACCCCACTATCAACGCAGCTGAATTGGGGATATCTGATCTTATTGGTCCGCAAACACCCGAAGCAGCATCTCGAATAGTAAAAGATAATATAGGAAAATATGTTGATTCTTCTAAGTTAGAAGAATCATTAAAATCTATTAAAACAGACCCACTATCTGGTCTTCAAACCAGTGCCGAGGCGCTTCAATCTCCTGAGTTAGCTATACTTGAGCAAAAATTAGGTAGCAGTGATAAGGCTCTTGAATATGCGAAGTACCAAAATGATACTCGAGCTTCAGGGCGTAATTTTATAAAAGACCAAATATCCGCTGCTACCGACCTTCCTACTGAAAACACCGGTGCGGCAATCCAAGATCTTTATAATACTGCTAAAGATAACAGCAAGGCATCTGTTTCCGCTTTATATGACGCAATTCCCTCGGATGTAACAGCTCCCGTCTATCCGCTTAAGATGGCGATTCAAGATGCAAAGAATCAATACTTTGGCCCTGGTTCGCCTCCGGTTCCTTTACGATTACAAGGCGTAATAGATTACATAACAAACCCTAAAAATGAAAATAACCTTTCGATAGGAGAGCTACAGCGGTTAAGAAGTCATACAGGAGACATTGCCAACGTTGCTTATCGAACTGGAGAAAATGAGACCGGCGCTTTAGCATCGACCATTAATAAATCAATAAAATCTACACTAGAAAACGCTCCAGTGGGCGCGAAGGAATGGACTGCGGCTAATGATGCCTATAGAGAGCATGCTTTAACATTCAAAGACGGGCCTATCGTAAACATAGGCGATGCAAAAAAAATTCTTCCATCCCAAGTTATAACAAAAATTCTATCGTCTCCTGAATCGGCTCAAAAATTCACCGATTTATTCGACAATCAGCCAAAAGCTGTACAGCTTGTTAAAGATCAATTAATGAGTGATTTTTCAGGCTTGAGCGACACTAGAAAAGCAGGTTTTATTAATGCAAATGAAAGTCAATTAAAATCTCTCCTCGGAAAAGATTTTACATACCTTGATGCGATTCGTAATGATATTAAAAGTAAAACTAGCGCTCAAGGTTTAGCAAACGCCACTCGTGGATCTAATACGGCATTAAAACTTTCTGACTCTATTCAAAAGGCACTTACTGGGAAAGATGTTACTGCAAAACCTGGATTATGGGACAGAACTATTCAAGGTATGGGACTAGGTAGCGGAGGCGCTCTTGGATATAGTCACCCTGCGGTAGCAATACCGACTGCTATTGGGGCATACGCAATTAAGGCACTTAAAGATAAGGGTAATACCCTGATTCAAAATTCCTTATATGATTCATTGATGAATCCTGAAGTATTAAAAAACACGATGAACTTAGAACCATCTACTTCTTTTAAGATACCTAATATTGATCCAATAATTGTGCAAGGTGCGCTTACTCAAAAAGAGGGCGAGAAATCAACTCCTCAAAGTGGAAACTTTATCGATAACGCTCTCAATAGAGCGCAAGATAAAATAAACAGTACGTCTGTAACCCCGACTAGTCCTCAAGGGGTAGATTATACTGACTTATATAAAACCTTTAAGGCAGATACATCACCCCAAAGTGGAAGCTTTATCGATAACGCAATGAACAGAGCGGAGAGTAAAATGAATGGTACACCCTTAGCACCTCCAACTATCATTGATGCAAAGCGAATAGACCACACTGACCCTGAGCAGATAGCAGCGGTGATGCCTTCTCTTTGGCATCAAGAAAGTGGCGGAAATTCTGATGCCGTTTCTACGGCAGGAGCCAAGGGCGTTGGTCAATTAATGGATGCAACAGGGAAGGAACTTTTTAATACCTACAAAGACACTCTTCCTGATGGCATAAATAAAAAATACGATCCATTCAATACGGATCAAAATAAAGCTCTTTCTACTCTTTACATGAAAGAAATGCTTCAAAAATATGATGGGGATTTAGCGTTATCACTCACAGCTTACAATCAAGGACCAAAAAGAATTGATGATTTATTAAAGATTCATAATGCGAATTCTCTCAGCGAGATTCGACAATACTTAGGTCCAGATGGTAAAGCGTATGCTAAAAGCATTATGAGTAGGTTAACAAAGCAAGGGGTTTTAAAGGTATGAGTAAACTTAAACTTTCCCCAGAGGTTGACTTAGTCGACCACCCGGAAACAAAAAGAAGTATTCTAACTTCCGTGGACGCGCTTACCTTGGCAATTTCTAATCTTACCACAAAGCTTGATATGTTTATGAGCTTACAGCAAAAGGCAATCCCCTATCCGCTTGTTTTGATAATGTTCCTAATAATAATAGGAACAATTTTCGGAATAGGAGCGCTACGAAAATTTGAACTAATTCAAAAACTACCAATTTAATTAAAGGAGAATGATTATGAATTTTATTAAAAACTTAATTAACGAGATAGGGGTAAACGGAAAGCTTTTATCCGGATATGTTGTTTCTCAAATTCCGCAAATAACAAGTTTTCCGGGAATTGTCACTTCTTTTAAAACCGCTGTAGCTGATAGAACTCCAGCAGCTTATGTTGATGTTGCGGTTCAGGTTATTATGGCTGTTGCGGCTGCTATAAAAGCTAAAAAAATTGTCGTAGAAGCGGCAAAGAAAAGCTAGTTTCTCATATTCCATTTAGCGAACGAATCGCGTCCTTGACCTGTGTATGTTTCTGGTCCAGTTGCCCCGCAATGCTTGCATTTTACTTTACATAATGCGGCAGTAGTGCTTCTAATGATTAGAAAGCTAGCTTTTCCACAAAAAGGGCACGTTTTATGCGGCTCGTTTTTGAAAGGTTTTTGAAGTTTAAAATCATCATATTGTTGATTAATATGACGCATGGTTATCTCACTACCTGTTTTTGAATCAGGGTGATGAATCTTTGCTAGTCGTTTATATTCTTTCGTTGCCTCTTCTTTCGTCGTGCAAGAACTAAAGTAGTTAATCATTAGTCGATTTATTTTCCCAAAACTGAGAGCCTAATTCTCGACTGAGAAAGAAAAATAATTCAGGTGTAATGCTGTATGTCCCAGTGATCTGTTCAGCTAGATATTTAAGATAAAAATCAGCTTCTTGTCGGGTATGAAAAGCTTGATATACGGGGGAGCTATAAGCAACATCATGAGGAGTGCACGCATCGGTCAATGGTGAATTGGCGCTAAGGCTAAAAACCCCAACACCACATCTATTAACACTATCCACAGAGCTCCCGCTATCTGTAAAAGCATATATAGTTCCGTACGAATCTTCATAAAATCCCTCATTATTCTTTTTTAACTCAATCGATTGGCCTCTAAATGTTATGTATTTGGTGTCATCCATTATCTGTAAACGCCTAATCGCCGAATAGGATTATATTTATAGCAGTCCTTGCCCGAAACTATCTTCCCCCATTCTCCACCTAATAAGTCTTGTAATTCAGTAGGGTTTTTACCTGAGCAATTGCCTTCGTATAGCCGACTTTGATTAGTTCCAAAAGAGCCAAAGTATTTAAAGCACCCTACTTCTTTCCCTGCAATTGTTTGAATTGACATTCGAGAATAATTTTTAGTTAGTATTACCATTGGCTTATTTTGCCTTGGGTCCCCTTGGCCTACTCCATAATTTTCAGCTCTAGGTTTCCCTATGTCGGGGGGCTTTATATCAGCGCATAGCATGGTAGGGCTTGCTTGAGGTGTTCGCATAATTCTTACCTCGTGGCGTATTTCTTCACGAGAACAAAAGTTTCTTCGCTGCGTTGGTAGCGGGATAGAGTCACCGGGCTTTTCAGAGCTTAGTCTCCCATTGTTGCAATAACTCCATGCAAACGTCATTAAAGACCCTGAGTTTTGATAATCAGGGGTAGAGGAAAACACATCCGCACCATCATTTGATCTAAATGGGGCGCTTCCTGTGTTTCCGTGAAGCTCTTTATGTACATCAGGGGGGCAGTATCCATGACTATCAGGACTACACACTAATCCAACTCCTGGCGCGTCTTTTCTTAATTGTGCGTACCATCCGTTTACAACCGAAGGATTGTTACACCCATGCTCAAGTACTGGGCTTAGGTAGATTTGAATACTTGGATTATGAGTTACAAAAAAATTAAATGCTTTTTTGGCTCTTGCCGAAAGAGTTGCAAGAGATGTTACATCCCCACTACAAGCGTGGTTATTAACAGTACCGTCAATTAAATGTACCCTAAAGCCAATTACTTTATGAGAGTCTATTAATTGTTGTATCTTTGGATACGGATCTTTAAAGGTAACATCTAAAACCCCAATAACGCTATTCGAGTCTAACTCTTGGGCAATCATTCCCGCATCCATCATGCCAAGCCCTAAAAGGTCTACCCCTTTAAATGGCTGAGCAAAAGCAATGGAAGGAGTGAAAAGTAAAGCAAATAGAATTTTTTTAATCATATTCTTATTCCAGTTTAAAGTTTAAAGCATCTTCTAAAGATCGAAGTGTTATAATTGGGCCCCCTTGCCAACTAGCTAAAAACTTCTTTTGCGCCGGCGTGTATTCATTCTTCCACCCCTCTTTTTTGGGATCTTTAATTTCAACGATAGCACTTTTACCATTTTTAGCGACAATTAAATCGAAGGGCTTTGATATTTGGTGCACTTGAAAGCCTCGTTTCCTTAGAATCTCGACTAACTCTTTTTGGTTTGAATCAACTTTTTTATCCCATCGGTTAAAGGTCATGTTTTTTTTATGTAAAAGTAAAAAGTGAAATTATGTGCTTCACTTCAAAGTCTAATGCCAGAAGAAAAGATTCCAAACACTTGGAGCAGGTAAAGAAACACAAGCAGTATCACCAATACATGAATGATTTGTTTTATTGTTGGGTCTAATGGCAAAATATTTACCATGTACAGTAACACCCCAACTATTACTAGCGTTACAATTATACTTATTAACATTATTTTCCTTTTGTTTTATTAAAATTACTTCCGTTACTTGAGATTTCTTCTATGCCTTTATTCATTGGGTTCCTACATTGAGCCATTAAAAAAGTCTTCCCAGAATTCCTTAAGGGCGATGAGTTTTTCTATGAATCGTGGAAATTCGTCGGTATGAATCGAAACACTATCATCATTAAGTATCGCATTTGGGTCGATTTTGTTTTCTTCTCGAGCGCTAATAAATAAATGTGTACATCCGTCGAATCTTAGTAACGCCTCCATACCTTCGCATTCAACACTGACGGATGCTCCGTGCTCTGGGTCGCTCTTAATTGTCCAAATTGGTTTACTCATCCTCGCCCCCGAACTCTTTCTTGCGATTCTCTTTCCATTCGGCTACCACAATGTCCACATCAGTAGTTTCTTGTGTTGAACTTTAACCATTTTTATAAAACGCTAGTTCCCCCCGACCGTGACCACGGAACCGAAACCAAACCCGACTGTGAGCCCGCCATCAACCCCGAACCCGTTCGCGAATTCGACCGCGAGCACACCAACCAAGCCGAGCCCGACACGGCCCCAGAGCGCCCGCTCGCTCTAGAACCTGACCGGGACTGCCACCCTAACCGCAAGGCCGACAAAAACTTTTTATGTTTAATTTTAAGCATTTTTATAAATGCCAAAAGATTCAATAGAGCTCATAGAAATATACCAATCGTTTGGAAGTTTTTCGGCTATTGACCAGTTTTTATTCGTGGCCGCACCGGTTTCATAAACAATAGATGCGTCTTGTAAGAGTACGCAATATTCATTCACGCCCATAAGTTTACCCGCATAGATGTAACTCATGCAGTAGAATGTTACATACTCTCCTAAGAGTTTTTGTAATCCTTCTGATGAATCTTCAAACATTACTTTTTTCATATTTTATTAGCTTTTTAAATTTTGATTATTTGACTTAAAATTTAAGGTAAAATATATCCTGTACATGATTATCAATTACTAGTTATAGTGTCAAACAAAACCTTTACCTTCATAGATTTTTTTTCGGATGTAATGAAAACCGATTCAATTGATGTTCGCGATCGTCTCAACTGGTCCCGCCAGCTTTGGCACTATCATACAAAAAGTTTTCACTATCCGTCTGATAAACTAATAAAAACTCTATCGAAAACCTTTAAGATCGCATCCAATGAAATGATAGAAATTCTCATAGAATGGCTGAAGACTTGCAAAAACATAAAGTAGACATAGAGGACCTTCCTTGTTGGTCTTCTGAAAGAGACTTGTTTGCTGCTGTTCTTTCAAGAGCCATTTCCGACCTACTAGTAGATGAGGAAAGGCTCAGGGCTATTAGATGGATAAAAAGCAATAAAAAAAGCGGAAAGTATCTAACCTTTTTAGATGTTTGCGAAACACTCGATCTAGACCCATACGAGTTAAGAAAAACAATTGCTCGCGGGCCCATCAAAATCATTCCGCGGTGACTGCGCTTTTAATCATTGAAATCTTATTATCGTACTGCTTAATCCGACTCTGATACTCGATATCATTAAGATACGCTAAATATAACGCTTGTTGACATTCGGCTATCGTAATCGTTGATGCTAGAACGGTTTTACCATTTTTATCAGTTTGAATCTTCTGAGATAAAAGCTTTTGATTAATAGTTTCTGCCGCGGTCTCTGCCTTCCATTCATCATATTGTTTACTAATTTTACTATAGCCCCACACCGACGAGGGTATGAGGCATAGAGCTGATACTGCAAATATTGATAATTCTTTTTTCATTAGTATTTTACTCCCTTAACGCTTGCAGTTCTAAATGATTCAGTGATCGTATTGTCATCTATCCCTGTTTTTCCGTGATACCCTAACTCCATTTTTACGCTACACCCACTACATGCCCAAACGATTCCTATCCACATTAGTCCACTAATAATTACGCCTAATCTCATAACATTTTTCCTTTTTTAACCTTAAAGCCTAATTGCTCTAAAACTTTATTAAAACCTATTCACAATGTTGGCACTTGCCGTTTTTAAATTCGCCTTTATATTCCCAAGATTCACACCGCGTGCATTGAACAATCCACCCGCTATCAATGACATGCTCTATAATGCACTCCATCAGTCCCGGCTTATCTTCTATGATATCTTCAGCGATTTTTAATAAATTATGCTTTTCCATTTTCATATTCTCCTTAAAATTCGGTAAAACTTTCAATTTGAAAATTAATCATTTCCTGATATTGCTTGTAAGCTTCATCAAGGATTGTGTTTAATTTTCCAAGTGATAAAAGGTCATAAGTTGATGGGCAAGTATCTGCCGCCCTAAGTTTTTTTACTCGCTTATCCAATGATTTTACGATTCCCATAACTTCCGCGAATGCGTCATCTGATAATTCCATTTTTTGTCTCCTTAGTCGTTTTTGTTAATCAGTTGTTACCTGATTTAAGGAGTATCGAACTAGTTGTAGGTTTAGTCAAGTCTTTTTTATCAACTAATTACTTTTATTTTCAAGGTGTTTTACTACCTTGACCTATTAGACCATTATTACTATACTTGTATTATGGAACAACAACAAAAGCAGAAACCAATAAAAACCATAGAGGATTTCCTAGACACCGTTAAGGGCGGATATAAGGAGCTTGAAAGGGTAACTGGGGCCACTTTTTGGTCAATTGCTCAGTGGAAAAGAAAAGGCATCCCCTCAGACTATTGGAAAGCCCTTGCAAAGGAATACCCCATTACTATATCAGAACTGTTTTATATTTCTGAGCGGGCGAAGGATTCTTTTAAATCTTCTCAGAAAAGTTAATCTAAAAACTCTAAGCATCCATCGATATTTTGAATAGTGTCTTTTTCTGACTTCATTAGTGGACACTTACTTTTTGCATCGCACCACTTACACCAGTCGCCTTTTTTAAATTCTCTAGGCGTTATCCCTATTACTTGATAGATAGCTTTTTCAGCCCCTCTTGTTAAGACTCCTATCCACGCCATTAAATCAGCGTGGGTATAGTTAAAACCCCTAACGGGTTTATCAATCCTTGGCTGGTAGATTGAAACTTCAACGGAATCTAGTAATACGCCGGGCTTTTGTTCTTGCGCAGTTTTAATAAGCGCTGCGCCGTAGTAAGACAATTGTGGATTATTTAACGCCTCAACTGGAGTTTTTCCGTATTTAAGATCAATGACTTTTCCATGATAGGCGCCGTCTTTAATGCCTACCATAACCACGTCAGCTGTTCCCCACATGTTTAAATCTTTATACAGGGTGAGTTTTTTTTCTATTCTGATAATCGGTTCTTTATCAAATTCCTTAGCCTTACCTTGAACAAAGCTAATGTATTTTTTAATGTTTAAAAACATTTCTTCAGGAATTTCAGTCATAACCTTATCAGTCTTTATTTCTAAAATCTCTGATAAGACAATCTCTGCCACCTCATGCGCTTTAGTCCCTTCCTCGGCATAAATAGAGGTTCTCTTAGGGACTTCTCGACATAGCGCGACACTTCCCGAACAGTTTAACCACCTATGCGAACTACTTGCCGAGCATAGGGCATGGCCCCTTGAGCCATGCCGTACTATTTTTTTTATATCATTCATGATTAAAAATGATCATTTTCGTTATCGGTAGACTCTTCTTCATTCGAGAATTGATCCTGGGGGTTCCCGGAATCTCCACCGAACGATTCGCCGCCACCAAGTATTTGAACGTTTTTAAGATTAAGACTAACACCTTTACTGCCAGCTTTATCATAGGTAAAAATCCCTAAAGATAACCTTGCATTTTGACCACCATAAATCAATTCAGGATCGTCGATAGTAAGCTTAGGGTTTGGCCCGACAATTGTTGGACGATAATCAGTCTTTGCCTTTAAATACCAATAGCCCGGGTATTTCTCTTCGTCATCTCCATCTCTTAGTGGCGGATGCTTTAAGGTACTTAAAGACTTAAATTTCCCCGGAAATTTTGCATTAAGCGCACTCATGCACGCATCTTGTATTTCTGAAATATCCTTAGTTTTTTCTATTAAAAAAGTTGTCTCATATTTATCACTTGGATAAGAGCCACCACTATTTCTTTCGAGTAAGTGCGGGTAAGACAATCTACCCTTAGGGGTGATAATTGTCTGAGTATTTTTAACGTCCTTAACATCTTTCTCATCTTTTGCGTTTTTTGTTTCCTCTGTTGGTTTTCTCTCTTGTGTCATTTTTTTCTGTATAGTCATTTTAGTCCTTTTATTTTTAGTTAATTCCCATAACCTTATTTATGTTTTGTTGTTTCTTTAAAACGGCAGAGGTTATCCGCTCGTCTAAAGAATTTTCAATAATAAGATAATGAGATCTGGTTACGCTTTTTTGCGTTATTCTAAACACGCGTCCTTCGGCCTGTTCATTAATAGAAGGCACAAAATCGCACTCAACGAAAATCACATCTTGGGCTTTTGTTAATGTGATTCCAGTACTAGCCGCGTGAAGGGATGCTAAAAAAACTTTATACTTTCCGTCTTGGAATTCATCGACAATTTTTTGTCGTTCAGAAACATCGGTATCCCCTCGAAGCATACAGTTGGTAACGCAGTTAGCATCTAATTTTTCCTTTAATCCACTTAAAACATCCATGTGGTGCGCAAAAACTACACAACACTCAACCTCTTTTAATAGGTTTTTAATATATTCAGTTGAGGAAAATATTTTCGATAGTGCGTGCCGTCTCCAAATTGATTTAATTTCTGGGGTTAAATCTTCAGTATCACACCCGTTGTATTTATTCACATCATCATACGATAAACCTCCGTGATGAAATTGAGGTTCAATCGGAACGGTTTGTCGCACTAAGGGGGGCAATTGTCCAATTGTTTCACTTCTTTTTCGCCGAATCATAAAAGACTCTTTGGCAATTCGTCCCAATTGCTCAAGGTTTTTAGAGCCATTATAGTTTACTCCCCAGGGAGTTTGTTGCCGAACACAATAGGTGTTAATAAATTTCCGTTTATCCCCGAAATTTTTCTCATCAAGTTTTGCAAAAAGGGGCCAAGCTTCTATCGCTCTTCCGTTCGGAAGGGGGGTTCCAGTTATTGCTATGTGGTGGCGGGCGTTTCTCCAGTAAAAATCTAAACAAGCAAAAGTTCTTTGAGACTTAGGGTTTTTTAAGTAATGCGCCTCATCCAGTATGAGGACATCAACCTCAAAGAAACACTCTAACCCAATTGCCGGGGTTTTTAATTGCCCTGCCGCTTCATAGCTCATGACAATTAAAGAGAACTCTTTAGAGCTCCATTTTCTAAACTCTCGTTTCCAATTTTCTTTCAGTGAGGCAGGGCAAATAACTAAAACTGATTCAGCACCTAGACTTTCAGCCGCTAGAATTGCCTGACAAGTTTTTCCCGCCCCTGGGTGATCAGCTAATAAGACATTTTTTCTTTCTTTTATTAACTTGATGCCTTCTATTTGATAGGGGAATAATTTCAGATTATTTAAGGTCATGTTTTAAAGAGTTAGTAGAGTTTTAAAGAGTTAATAGAGTTTAGTAGTTGCAAGCACAAAATCTTTATTGCATATTAAGACTAGTCTGTAAACACAAATATTAAAAAAAATATGTCAAACTCCACTAACTCGAAAAGTTTAGCCATTTCCTCGTCTTTAGTTCTTGATTACGCAAAAAAATATATCAATGCCGGCTTTTCTGTTCATCCCTGTAGGGGAAAAATCCCTAAGATATCTCGTTGGCAAGAAAAAACTCTCACCCTTAGTGAGTTTAAATCTTACTACAAAGAAGGGGACAATATCGGGGTAGTGATGGGGCAAAAATCCCTTATGGTTTGCGTTGATATTGATCCCAAAAATGGTGGTTTGGACTGGTACAATGCTTTAAAAGACGATTTAGGAAATCCTTTAGTTGAGGTTACAGGTTCTGGGGGCCTTCATTTATATTATAAATATCCAATTGGTGTAGATTCGATTCAGAGTAAATTGTCGTTTGTGCCAGGGGTCGATATTCTAGCAGACGGTGGGAAACAAGTTGTAACGGCCCCGAGTATTCATGATTGCGGCGGGGAATACGTAATTAACGATTTTTATACCCTTCTTGATGTGTACGATTATGCAGACACTTTCCCCACTTGGTTACTTAAGAGCCTTTCAACGGGGAAATACCTACCGAAACAAAGTTTTGAGATTCCTACCTTAAGTTCGGAGTCTTTGGCCATTAACTTGGCAATTGATAGGATTAAAGATTTCCCCCCTGCTATTCAAGGTAGAGCCGGTGACACTCAGACATTTAAAGCTGCTTCTCTTTTATGGGACTTAGGACTCACTCACAAAGAGGCATTAAATGTACTTATGGAGCACTACAACCCAAGGTGTATGCCCTCATGGTCTGAGGGTGATATTAAAAAAAAGATTATCAATGCTTATAAATACACCACTAAACCGTTCGGGACAGAGCTTCCCGAAAATCAGTTTGAGGTTGAAACGCCTCTAGAAATGTTAGAGCCTAAAGAGTTTAAAGCTTCTGAAATTTCTAAGGAATCCAAGGCACCTTTGGGGCAAAAGCCTAAAAAAAAACTAGATAGTATTAACATTAGGGATTTTAGGCATTCGCTTGTTAAGCCTAAAGAGCACTTAATTGGTCCTTTTGTTCGTCAAGGACTTTCAATGGTTTACGCACCGCCTGGCGTAGGGAAAACACATTTT
>JANXME010000134.1 GCA_025354785.1 Actinomycetes bacterium
AGATAGGCCATGTGGTAGTGCCAAGGTTTCTCTTGTCACAATCATGCCTTCGCGGGCATTGCCGCGCGTGGAATCTATTAATAAAAACAGGAGGGAGGTGACAAGCGCGGTGACGGACATCACGGCCGCCATGGTGCCCAAAAAGAGAGTAGGCCGACGTAGCTTGCGCCATTCCGCGAAGAAAACGCGAATCATTTATCGTCTCCGGTCATTTCAAAGAACGTTTCCTCAAGGGTGGGAAGTATTGGAGCAAGTTGAGCCAGAATAATTCCTGCATCAAATGCCAACTTGTTTAAAGTTGGCGCCCACTCCGTCGGACCCAATATGTGAGCCGTTCCATCCAAGATGGTTCCGGGGTGACCAGCCGCTTGAGCAATCTCAATTAATTTTGGAAGATCTGAGGGATTTACACTCTTAGCCATAATTGTCGGCTGTTGTCGAAGTAAAAGTTCCTGTGTCATACCTGCAAAAATAACTTCACCCTTACGTAACATGACCAGCGAATCGCTAATCATTTCAATTTCCGAAAGTAGGTGAGAGGAGATAAAAACAGTCGTCCCTTCATCGGCCAACGAACGAATCAGTTCTCTAATTTCCTGAATTCCAGCTGGATCCAAACCATTGGTTGGTTCGTCTAAAACTAGCAATTGCGGAGCGGGTAAAAGCGCTGCGGCAATTCCCAATCTCTGCTTCATACCAAGAGAGTAGGTTTTGTATTTGGAATCTCCGCGATCACCCAAACCAACCCGCCCCAAAAGACTTTGAACCTGGTCAATGGAAAATCCGCCAAGAATTGCCAGCAGCCGCAAATTCTCAGCCCCACTTAACCCCGGGTAAAAGGCCGGACCTTCAATCATCGCCCCGACTCGATGCAGATACCGCTCTGGGTGGTTAATCGGCTCTCCCAGGATTTTGCCGGTACCAGCCGTAGGTGAAATGAGCCCTAACATCATCCGCATTGTCGTGGTTTTCCCCGACCCATTCGAGCCAACAAATCCACAAACTGTGCCTAAGGGCACGCTGAAATTGGCGTGGGAGACTGCGTTGCGGTCGCCATATTTCTTTGTGAGGTCTGTAACTGAGATTGCAAGTTCGGCCATGTTGGCAACTCTACACTTTCACCATGAGCAAACGTCCCTGGGGATATCAGCCACTGCCGGAGAGGCCAGAGCCGACCTGGTCACTACACCCAGATACTCACGCGGTGCGCACTGGGTTGGCTCGATCAGGTTTTGGCGAAACATCAGAGGCGCTGTACCTAAATAGCGGCTTCACTTATGGCAGCGCCGAACAAGCCGCCGACTCTTTCGTAGATGAAGTAGATCACTTTGTTTATGGTCGCTTTGCAAATCCCACAATCGCAATGTTTGAGCAGCGCCTAGCTGCAATTGAAGGCGCCGAATTTTGTGTTGGAACAGGCTCTGGAATGTCAGCTATGTTCGCCGCAATTGCCTGCTTAGTAAAAAGTGGGGACCGAGTCGTTGCCTCAGCAGCCATGTTTAGTTCTTGTTACGTCGTGCTAACTGAAATTCTCCCGAAATGGGGGGTAAGTATTGAATTGGTAAAAGGGAATGATCCACATGATTGGGCGCGCGCGTTGGCCAAACCCACGGTCGCGGTCTTTATTGAAACTCCTAGCAATCCCATGTTAGAAGTTGTTGATATTCAAATGGTCAGCGACCTTGCTCACAAAGTGGGGGCCACGGTGATCGTAGATAACGTCATGGCATCGCCAGTTTTACAGAAACCGCTTCAACTTGGAGCTGACGTCGTAATGTATTCGGCAACCAAGCATATTGATGGACAAGGCAGAGTTCTTGCCGGGGCGATTTTAGGAAGTTTTTCTTATATAAACGAAAAGCTAAACCCTTTCATAAGGCATACCGGCCCATCACTTAGCCCTTTCAACGCGTGGGTACTGGTCAAATCACTAGAGACCATGAGTATGCGTGTTGAAAGGATGAATAGCAACGCGCAAATTATCGCCGAATTTCTTGAGACGAAATCGGCAATTAAGACAGTTCGTTATCCCGGTCTAAAGTCTCACCCGGATTTCGATATCGCTATGAAACAGATGACCGGCGGCGGCACCACCATAGGAATTGAATTTACGGGCGGGAAAAGCGAAGTTTTCGCTTTCATGAATGCCCTACGCGTGATTGATATATCCAATAATTTGGGAGACAGCAAGTCCCTAATCACACATCCCGCTTCCACCACTCATCGTCGCCTTACTCCGGAAATTCAGGCCGAAATGGGTATTACGGGGTCGGTTTTACGTTTGTCAGTAGGGCTGGAACATTCTTCAGATTTGCTTAAAGATATTGAGCAGGCGCTTACTTAACCAGTTGTGCAATTACCAAAACTATTGAGTAAAGACTCAAGTAAGTTATAGACCACTGAAATATCTTTCCTGCTACTTTTGCGTATGAATCGGAATTCTCTTGTAACTGCAGTAGTTGGTAGGCAAAAATTGCCCCCAGGATTACCGTAACAATTAAGGACCAAGTTGGAAGTTTTGCGAGTTCAATTAATACAACTGAGGAAATTACCATCGCCACAGTGTGAAACCACATCTCAGCCCGCACTCGCGACTTTGTGGCCACTACCGGCAACATTGGTATTCCAGCCGCCGCGTAATCATCTCGGTATTTAATAGCCAAAGCCCAAAAATGTGGAGGAGTCCAGAAGAAAATAACCATGAAGAAAGCCAACGCCGACCAGGATAGAGAATTGGTGATAGCTGCCCATCCGATAAAGACGGGCATACATCCGGCCGCACCTCCCCACACAATATTCTGAGCGGTGCGCCGCTTCAGCGCCATCGTGTAGACCAGGCCGTAATAAGCGATCGCAATAAAGGTTAAGAGTGTTGCTAAGGCCGTTGTAAAGATCCAGAAGATCGCTAACGAAGTTATGCCAACTAGCGTGGCAAAAATTAGCGCTTGCCCATTTTTTAAAACGCCGGTCACTAAAGGGCGTTTGGCGGTGCGCGCCATTAGGCGATCTAAATCGCTCTCTATGACCATGTTGTAGGCATTGGCCGAACCTGCCGCCAAGGTGCCACCGACTAAAGTCGCCGCGGTTACACCTAACGGTGGAACTCCACGCTGGGCGAGAACTAGCGCAGGTAGCGTGGAGACAAGGAGCAGCTCTACTACACGCAATTTCATGAGATCTATATAGCCCCGAACCATCGCTCTGGTGCTCGCAGGCGAGGTAATGGTCACAGGGCTAGATTACTCAGCAAGGTTGAGCCTGTTTCACAGGGTCTTCCCAGAAGGCCTGGTTACTTTGAGGGTAATAAGTGGATTTCGATAAGGAGTAGACGATGAACATCGAAAATAAGCCAGAATGGTTTCAAATGGCCGATGCCGATCGCGCCGCGCAATTTTCTAGCGCTAGCGCTCCAAAGGTTCGGAAACGTTCTGCTGCGCTACTTGCGCTCACCGCTCCTTTGGCGATTCTGGGAGCCGGTTTAGTCTTCGCTCAGTCAACAAGCGCTCCAGAGGCGACGGCAGCCGCGCCAGCTGCCCAGGTTCAAAGTTTTGATAGCTCTGCCGCGAATTTGCCAAGCCAAGCCCCTTCCGGTTCGCCTGACGTTGGGCAAACTCCAAATGTTGCAACGGGAGTTGGCGAAGCAAAAAGCTCAATTCTGCCAGCTACCTCGTCGCCGACAGCCAATGCAAGTGGCGTGAATCCAGGTGATGACAACCAAGGTGATGAGAATCCAGGTGATGACAACCAAGGTGATGACAACCAAGGTGATCAGAACCAAGGTGATCAGAACGAAAGCGACGACGACTAATACTCAACGCGCTACGTAAAGCGGCGAGGCAATCTTTGCCATTAACCGATCAATAGTGTTTCGAGCTTGAGTTGTAGCCGAACTTCCTTTTTTTATTTTATCGGCTATCACTACAAAAATGTACTCCCTATCTCCGGCATCAACATAACCCGCCAGACTCACCGTCCCATCTAGCGTTCCGGTTTTGGCGCGAATTAATCCAATCCCCTGCGGGGCTGTCGCTAAATATCTATCCTTCAAAGTCCCAGTAAGTCCAGAAATTGGAAGCCCTTCGTAAATGGGTGCAAACTTATTATCTTCTCTAATCTTCTCAAGCAACTGGGCCATCATCAAAACTGAGACATGGTCAGATTTGGAAAGTCCACTACCATCCTTTATCGACAGACTACTAAAATCAATTTGCAACTTTGAGAGTAAATTGATCATTGCTTGCCCTACACCCACATCAGACATAGATAATCCGGCAGCGTGCGCCCCAGCCCGCGCTAATCTTTCGGCCAATAAGTTATCGCTCCAAGTTAAGGCGAATTTTGTCATTTCGCCAACGGTGGGCGATTTAACTACTCCGACCTCATCAACCATATAACTAGAAGGTATGGTTGAAGGCAGCGAAGAAAACTTCACCGCAATCCCCTTCGACCGAAAAAATCTATATAGGGTGCGAAGGTCCACCGAATATATTCCCGCGTGCCTAACCATTATATTTCTCACTTTAAAACCTGATCTCGCATCCACCGCCGCTATCAGCTTGGCTCCAAGGGATGTGATTGACGCGCGCTTATCTTTAGCGGATTCAGCTGAGTTACTTGCCATCCACGGGTCAAAATTTCCCACTACTGTGACAGCCCTTGGTTGTGATCCAATGTAAGCGCGAGTTTCGAATCGATATTCATCACCTAAATATTCCAAAGCGACGGCAGAAGAAAGGATCTTCAAAATGGAGGCAGGTCTGCGCAGAGATTCTGCGCTCTTTTCAAAAACCACTTCCGATGTTTTCTTGTCAATTAGAATCATTGCCGGGTCAGATAAACTAGGCGACTTCGAGACTTGCGAAAAGATTCTGGCAACTGTGGCAGTAGGAAGCATTTTGTCTGCGCTGGCAACCGGAATTAGAAGTAGGCAGCACAAAGAAGTAATGAGTCCTAATTTTAGTTTTCGACCGAATACCACAGTTGCAGATTATCCAAATAGAGCAATAAGAATATTGACCGTCGTTAGAAGTAGAACTAAGGTCCAAGTGGAATTCTTAACGGTTGGCTTTTTGTAATTCTGATAGATCAAAATCAATATGACCAATAAAATGGCAAATTTCGTTCCAACCCATCCCATATTTAGGTCTGGCCACTTAATTGCATCATTGTTATGCAACGGTGTCCGTATCCCCACCATCACCAAGCCTGCCACCAGGGCAGTCAAGGCGCTATGAAAGGTCCCAGGATGGATGCGCCGCGGAGATTTCTTAATCTGCATAAGCAACAGAGCCATCAAGCCAATTATCGAAATAATATGAACGCCCAGCGCGAAATCGTTGATTAGACCTAAAGCTGTCATATTTTGCTCCGCATCCCTTATCGGTCAATAAATCTGAAAAAGTTAGCCTTTCCAACTAGTTCAGTTTAGAGTGCCCTTTATGCTTCCACCAGCAACCATCGGACCTGGTGAGTTCTTTCCAGTGGTGGGAGTAGGGCCACATCCTCTACCTTGGCCCAAAGGTGATGAATTTGATCCCGAGCTTCTGAAAGTCGGCGATCGCCGTAATGTTTTAGACCATTACCGATATTGGACAGTTGCTGCGATTGTTGCCGACTTAGCTACCAAGCGACACAAATTACAGATTGCAATTGAAAACTGGCAGCACGATCTAAATATTGGCTCTATCGTTCGAACGGCGAATGCCTTCAACGTTGCAGGAGTCCATATCATTGGTAAGCGCGACTGGAATAAACGCGGCGCTATGGTGACGGACCGATACCTCAAGGTTAGGCATCACGCCACTGTTGAGGACTTTGCGCGATGGGCAAATGAAGAAGCTATTCCAATTATCGGGATAGACAATGTTCCTGGGTCGCAATCTCTTGAGGCGGCGGTGCTTCCACAAGAGTGCGTTCTTCTCTTTGGGCAAGAGGGGGCTGGTATGTCGGATGAAGGGATCAATGCTTGCTCGGTCCTATATGCAATTGAGCAGTACGGATCTACTCGCTCTATGAATGCATCTGCAGCCGGCGCAATCGCGATGTATCACTGGGCACTTCAACATTTGCCGCGAAATTTAATGGGAGAGAGTTGAAGATGAAATCTGCATGGTTAACTCGCAATTTGATGATTCTCACCATCGTTTCCCTTGCCCAAGATGCAGCCAGCGAACTTCTTTATCCGCTAATCCCCATTCTTCTAACCGGAGTTATTGGAGCAGCGCCCTTAGTTTTGGGATTGATCGAAGGTTGCGCAGAAGCGGCAGCTGGTTTCACCAAGCTTTTTGCTGGTAGCGCCAGCGACCGATTAGGGCGCAAGCCCTTTGTGGTAGCTGGGTATTCGATAGCCGGTATCGGAAAGTTTTTTGTTGTCGTCGCTTCCGCATGGCCGCTCTTCTTTTTAGGTCGAGTTGTAGACCGAATCGGTAAGGGGCTCCGAAGTACTCCCCGCGATGCACTCATCCATGATTCGGTTCCCGAAGAGCACTTAGGAAAGGCATTTGGTTTTCACCGAGCAGGAGATAACTTGGGAGCGGTAATTGGTCCTCTCTTAGCGCTGGCTGGCCTAGCTCTATTGAATGGAGATGTACGCCGAGTAGCTGTCTGGGCGCTAATCCCTGCCGCGATATCAGCAATTCTTACTTTTTTTATTAAAGATAAGAATCGGGCACAAATCAAGGCGCAAGCAGCGATTGCACCGTCTGGACCTCTGCCTGGTCCGCTTAAAAGAGCCATCGCCATTTTAGTTTTGATTCAACTAACTAATATCCCCGATGCCCTTCTACTTTTAAGATTGCATGACATCGGATTTTCCACAAACGGCGTTGTCGTTGCTTATGTTTTATTTAGCGCAATCACAATGTTGATGGCATTTCCAGGCGGTTACATGGCAGATAAATTTTCGCCCCAATTTATCTACGCCATTGGCCTAGTCGCATTTGCAACTGCCTATTTCACACTTGGATATACAACCAACCGCACCATCGCGCTACTCGCACTAATTCTCTACGGTCTTTTTCCCGCATTAACCGATGGCGTTGGCAAGGCTTGGATTGCTGGTTTGAGCCAGAAGGAGCATCGCGGTAAAGCGCAAGGTATTTTCCAAGGATCTATGAATTTTGCAGTATTAGGCGCAGGTATTTGGGGTGGGTTGCTTTGGACTAGGGATGCTCACGAACTGCCATTAATCGTGGCCGCTATTGGCGCGGCTTTAGGTGCCATCTTCTTGTTCGTTCAGAACTTCGCTCACCGACGCTAAGCGCCGCAATATTTCATCCGCTGCTTCCACTCGACCTTGAGAGCGCATAACTGCCGCCATCCTAGTTTCCACATCAACTATCAACTCAAAATCTCGAGGTTCTTCATCAGTTGCTGTCTGCACGACCTGCTCGAAAGTGGCTAAACCTTCATCCAAGCGACCCAAAAGAATCTGAGCCTTTCCGTATTCCAACAGCGCAAAGGTTTCTCGCCGGTGATCGTGGGCAGTTTCAAAAACATCTAGCGCTTTGCGTGCGGCATGCAAAGCCGTCTCACCATGTTCTAATTCGATATGGCAAGCCGCCATTTTTTGATCACAACGCGCCACATGGATAACTTCCTTGGATTTCTTAAATAAAGAGCGAGCATGGGTAAAACTTGATATCGCGGCGTCATAATTCTTTATTTCACGGTGCGCGCAACCGACCAAATAGAGATCATTTGCGGCGCCAATTTCGCTTCCATCCAAAAGATGCTCTTGCGCGCATTCCTCCATGGTTTCAATTACCTTGGCGTAATTTTTTGATGAGTACCACCACTCGCCCAAAGTGCAAGCCAGTTCTAAAGCGATCGGAGACTTGTTCGCTCGTAAAATATCTACCGCTTTACTCATAGCGGTAGCTGCTTCATCCATCCGCTTCAACTGATTGAGGTTATAACCGATTGCAGAGTAAGCCTGCGCAAGTCCTTCACTGGAAGCGCTTGCGCCAAGACCTGAGTAAATATCGCGCGCAGTCTCGGCCAGCGCCAGCGCCTCGTCATACTGGCCGCGGGCATAAATGCGGGCACTCAATTCGTAATAAGTGCTGGCACGATCGGCGCCCTCTACTTCAGGGATTCGATCCCAGAGCATCTCCTCCGTTACGAGGTCGTCCTGACCTGCCTCATCCTCTTCGCCCATGCCCACCTCCCAATTGCCCAAACCCTATACTCACAAGGTGAGAGAAGGCGTTGCGACGAGAAAAGACCCAGACAGTTCTCGCTGGAAAGTCCTAGTAGCGGCGCGGGTACTCCTCTTAGTCGGCGTCGTCGATATTCTCTCCAGCGTTTCCAAACCTTTGGGCAGGCGGCTCCACTTTCTCGAGGCGATTTTTCCCGAGGGTTGGCCCAACCTAGCCAAAGCTGCCTCCATAATCGTGGGCGCAACCTTAATTGTTCTTTCATTTGGATTAGCGCGCCGCAATCGGGCCGCCTTCATATTCACCGAGCTTCTGCTTATCGCCAGCGCTGCACTCGAAATCTTAAAAGAGCTCTACCTCGGTCTTTCTATTGCGGCCGCAATTCTATTTCTTTGGCTCTTCACTATCCGCGATGAATTTTACTCTCGGCCTGTTAGGCGAGCGCTCACAAGAGCGATGATCGTCTTTAGCCAAATCACGATCATTAGTTTGGGAATCGGGCTGATACTGATGCTCGTCCCGGACAAGCTTTTTGGCGGCGATGTACCACTTACCAAGATGCTGGAAACGGTATTTAGAAGTTTGGTAGGACTTTCCGGCCCAGCATATTTCTTGAGTCATCGAGAGCAAGATGTATTTGATTTGGCCATGTCCGGTTTGGGACTTTCGATGGCGCTCTTCCCGCTGCTGGCGCTACTTCAACCGGGTCCGCCAAAACCGCAACTAACTGCCGAAGATGAGGCAGGAATTTTGGGTCTCCTCAGCGAATTCGGGGAGCGAGACTCCGTCGGTTACTTCGCGTTGCGTGAAGATAAAAGCGTCCTCTGGTCCAATTCTCGTAAAGCCGCAATTACATATCGGGTAGTTGGTGGATGCGCACTCTGCAGTGGAGATCCAATTGGAAATCCAGATGCTTGGCCGCAAGTGATGAACACATTTATGCAACTATGTAGAAAAAATGGGTGGACACCTGGCGTGGTTGGGTGCAGCGAGGAAGCCGGAGAAATATGGGTGCGGGAGACAGAAATGTCTGCGCTAGAAATTGGCGATGAAGCGATTGTAAATGTGGCTGAGTACGACCTGGAAAGTTCGCGTTACCGCAGCGTCCGACAAAGCGTGCGCAAAGCGCAAAAGGAGGGCTACACCACTTCGGTTATTAGAAGCTCCGATCTGGACGCCTCGGCGAGAGCCGAGTTGACCCTCGACGCCAAGAAGTGGCGCGGCGCGGAGACCGAACGAGGATTCATGATGGGACTTGGTCGCATCGCAGCAGAGAACGAGAAGAATCTCATTATTGTCACCGCCTGCAAGGATGGAGCGCTACGAGGCATACTTCAATATGTTCCATGGGGGGAGAGAGCCTTATCGCTAGATTTAATGCGCCGTTCGCCACAGGCTCATGCCGGGGTCAGCGAACTTTTGATTGACGCCACTATCTCTTTCGCTCGGGAAAATAATATGGAAAGAGTCTCCCTTAACTTCGCAGCGTTCCGTTCTGTTTTCGAGCGTGGCGCGCAGTTGGGTGCAGGTCCAGTTATTAAGTCGTGGCGTGGCGTTCTACTCTTCTTCTCCCGATGGGTTCAAATGGAATCTCTCTTTCGATTCAATTCGAAATTTCGCCCCGATTGGGTGCCACGGTTTGTGCTGTTTCGCAAGACATCCGAGTTACCTAAAATTGGTCTGGCCATTATGCGAGCGGAAGCATTTATCGGGGCTCGCAAGATTGAGTCAAAAAAAGCTACTTCGCTGGGCTAATACACATCTATGGAATTACTTTTGAAAGCCAAACTAGAATCTGTGGCAATTGTCCCTTCCAAACTTTCGTGCTGTGCCCGCCATTTTTACTTACCAATTGGTCTATCAATAGATTTGGATTATGCACTCGCTCCATTTTTGCCATCTCTTTAGCCACTCCCGGGTCTATAACAGTACCAACCAAAAGCATTCGCGATGGCAACTGCAATTTTTTTGCCAAGAGAAGTGGGGAATTCGCATCTTTTAACGTTTGCGAGCCACCGAAAAGATCTCCCGTGAGTTTTCCAGTATCTGGTTCAAAATAGCCAGCAATTGGAATAGAAACGCTAAATCTCTCAGGATAGCCAAGTGCAATTTTGGCGGCACAAAACCCACCAGTTGAGTAACCGGCAATTGCCCACTCTTTGCGGTCTTCACTTACTGAAAGTCCAGCGCTAATCGCGTTGGGAACATCCACCCCAAGCCATGTTTTGACTTGAGGTCCTCCTGGGATATCCGTGCACTGAGTATCTCGAGGAGGAGCGACGTTTAACGTAGGTAGAACTACTAAGAAATCATGGGCAAATCCAGTCGATACTTGCTTACGTAAGATATTTACTAAGTCGAGAGCGTGTAACCAGGTTGTGGGCACTCCTGGGTAACCGGGTAGAAGTATCAGAACTGGCCATTTCTTATTTGGATCTACACCGTAAGTAGGCGGAAGGTACACATAAACTGGCGCCGTAATTCCGCTCTTATTGCCACTTAGGGGAAAGGAAAATACCCCGCCCCGTGAATGAAAATTTGGTTGCACCTTGGCAGTACGAATGTAAGTATCTAAGAATGTGCCTCGGCCACTCTGAATTTTAGTGACGACTGCTTGATTGGAATCATAGCTACCAAATAAGTCATCCCAGTTTGCGAAGAAGACCATCGAACGATTGAGGCCAACGAAAAACCCTGTCACCACGAGAAGTTGGGCAAAGATTAGAACTAAAAAACGCTGGATATTCTTTGCAACGGGCCGTCCACGGAAACGATTCCAAAAGAGTATGAGGAATACGTTGGAGAGTACAGCCACTGAAATCGTTACAGCAAAGAAGTGAGTTCCTGTCAGTGACAAGTTTTCCTAGATTCTTTGCTTTTTAGATAGTTTTACTCTCGCGGGAACATCGGTAATGGCTGGTCGCCAAACTCCCAGAGGACCTTTCGCCAAACCAATCAGGATCTCTTCAGTAATTAACCTGGTATCCGTCCGTGTCATCGCATCGATAACGGGATGCCAGGCGCAGACGTTGTCTAGGACGCAAGTCCAGCCATTGGTGGAGATATCAATGACTCCGGC
>JANXME010000136.1 GCA_025354785.1 Actinomycetes bacterium
ATTCTCACCTTCAAATAGAGAAACGTGCGTGTGCATGCCCGAACCAGGGTGATCGGTAAAAGGCTTGGGCATGAAGGATGCGTGAAACCCTTGATCTAACGCCACCTCTTTTACGACATGGCGAAAAGTCATGATGTTATCAGCGGTGCTTAAAGCATCCGCATATCGCAGATCAATTTCTTGTTGTCCTGGAGCACCTTCATGATGGCTAAATTCGACGCTAATTCCCATCGCTTCCAATATTGTGATGGCTTGCCGTCGAAAATCATGGCCCACCACGGCAGGTGTCTGATCGAAGTAACCACCTGAATCGACCGGGATTGGCTTTTCTCCAGGGGCAGGTCGTTCTTTAAATAAGAAGAATTCAATTTCCGGATGGGTATAACAGGTATAGCCCATGGCAGCCGCACGATTTAGCGTCCGGCGTAAAACATGTCGCGGATCTGTAAGTGAGGGCGAGCCATCGGGGGCGGTTATGTCGCAGAACATTCTGGCCGCTCCTGGTGCTTCGGTACGCCAGGGCAGAATTGAGAAGGTAGTGGGATCGGGTTTAGCTAACATGTCAGATTCGCTAATCCGGGCAAAGCCTTCTATCGCCGAACCATCAAAGCCAATTCCCTCTTCAAAAGCATTTTCAAGTTCGGCCGGCGCGATCGCTACCGATTTTAGAAATCCTAAAACGTCGGTAAACCAGAGGCGAACGAAACGAATATTGCGCTCTTCAATAGTGCGCAGCACAAACCCTTCTTGCCTGCTTTGGTCTTCGATGCCGGCGCCGTTCATGGCGCCATCGTGTCAATAATGGGTTACAACCATGTTAACCAAAAGGGTTAACCAACAGGGTTAACCAAGCGCGTGAATTAGCTAGATGGCGAAGAATTCCGAGGAATCCAGAACCGCCCGTTCGGCGACATCGCGGGTAACCAGTGTATTTGCCCCGACAACTGCCCCCGCGCCCACCGTCACATTGCCAATTACTCTGGCGCCGGCGCCAAGAATGACGCCATTGCCGATAGTTGGGTGGCGTTTACCTTTTATAAATGTCCTAGCCCCCAGCGTCACATCGTGGTACATCAGCACGTCATCTCCGATGATCGAAGTTTCGCCGATGACGACGCCCATGCCGTGATCGATAAAAAAGCGGCGACCTATCACCGCTCCTGGATGAATCTCTACTCCGGTTGCGGTTCTGGTCCAGTTGGACCAGACCCGCGCCACCAATTTAAAGCCGTGCGTCCAAAGCCAATGCGCCATGCGATGGCCCCATACGGCATGCAGGCCAGGGTAGGCGAGAACTATCTCCAGACCTGACCTGGCCGCCGGGTCGCGAACTAGCGCGTTAGCAATATCTTCGCGTATATGCAGGCTCATAATTTATTCTGCCAAATCCTTATAGAGAATGGTGGATAGGTAGCGCTCGCCGTATGAAGGAATAATTACCACGATATTTTTCCCGGCAAACTCTGGCCTTTTTGCAACCTGGCTCGCCGCCCAGAGCGCCGCCCCCGAAGAAATTCCCGCCAAAATTCCTTCTTCGGATCCGGCTCGTCGGGCATAAGTAACCGCATCATCTGCAGTTGCATCAAATACCTCGTCATAAACAGAGGTATCTAGAATATTTGGAATGAAGTTAGCACCAATTCCCTGAATTGGATGGCCAGCCGCAGAGCCGCCAGTCAAGAGCGGAGAGGCCGCAGGTTCTACTGCAAAAATCTTGATATCAGGGTTGCGCTCCTTGAGAACTTGTCCTACTCCAGTAATAGTGCCACCGGTTCCAATTCCCGCCACGATCGCCGCAACAGTGCCATCTGTATCGCGCCAAATTTCTTCGGCGGTGGTCTTGCGGTGAATCTCGGGATTGGCGCCATTTTCAAATTGGCGAACCAAAACTGCTCCTTGTGTTGCGCCAATCTCTTCTGCCTTGGCTATTGCTCCGCGCATGCCTTCTGCTGCTGGAGTGAGAACGAGTTCTGCGCCGTAGGCGCGAAGCAGCGTGCGACGCTCTTTGGACATGGAATCTGGCATCGTCAAAATGACTTTGTATCCGCGCGCAGCCCCCACCATCGCCAGAGCAATTCCAGTGTTTCCAGAAGTGGCTTCGACAATGGTTCCACCTGGCTTCAATTCGCCCGTTTTCTCAGCAGCATCGACCATAGCAATTCCAATTCGATCTTTTACAGATGCACTGGGATTGTAAAATTCCAATTTGGCATAAACATTTGCCGCCGCCCCATCTGTAATTCGATTGAGACGCACCAGGGGGGTGTTGCCAACTACTTCGGTGATGTTGTTATAGACCTTCATGATTTCTCCAATTATTTTCTCTGATTTCGGATTAAGGTGGAACAGAAAAGTAGAGCGGGAAAAACTAGGTGGCTAAGAAATAATTAGCAGGCGCAAGTAGATGCGCGACCGAAATCAATCACGCGACGGCGCGTGAACAACCACCGATTGATTTCTAACACGGCTCAATGTTATCTCTTAGTGGCAAAAATGCTACTTGCGAAGGTTTTGCAACAATTAGGAGCGTTCATCCCATCTTGAAGTAATAGGTAGGCGGCGGTCTTTGCCGAAGGCACGTTGGGAAACTTTAACCCCAGGGGGATATTGGCGTCGCTTATATTCGGCGCGATCCACCATTGCAATCACTTCCATCACCAACGCTTCATTTCTGCCAGAGGAGATTAGTTCTTGTGCGCCCTGATCGCCTTCTATGTAGCGCAGCAGAATTTCATCCAGTATCTGGTAATCTGGCAGCGAGTCAGAGTCTTTCTGATCTGGTCGAAGTTCTGCGCTGGGATCTTTAGAGATCGAATTTTCTGGGATAGGCGCCGTTTCGCCTTTGCTTTTGGCTTGCGCATTACGCCAGCGGGCTAGCGCCCAAACATCTGTCTTGTAAATATCTTTGATCGGGGCAAACCCGCCGACGGCATCTCCGTAAAGTGTGGAGTAGCCAACCGCTAACTCACTCTTATTGCCAGTTGCCAATACCATGTGACCTTCCTGATTGGAGATACCCATCAAAGTGGTACCTCGTACCCGGGCTTGGACATTTTCTTGGGCTACTCCAGACAATTTCAAAGCCTTCACATAATCCTCAACAATCGACTCGATCTCCAAAACTCGATAATTAAGTCCCGTGTTATTAGCCAGAGCTTGTGCGTCAATAAGTGAATGATCTGAAGAATATTTACTTGGTAGGCCAATTCCATAAACATTCGCAGCCCCAAGTGCATCTACCGCCAAACTAGCAACTATGGCGGAGTCGATTCCCCCAGAAAGGGCAACTAAAGCGGTACTAAATTTGTTCTTGTCCACATAATCTCGAATTCCCAAGACAATCGCATGCCAAATTTCGGCTAGGTCATCTAAGCGAGGCGCCACCTTTGCTGGCAATCCTGGATAACTCTCCAGAGGATCATTTTGAAGCACTAAATCTGGAATTGCACTTTGTGACTTAGCAGTTATATCAACTACGAGCAGCTCGGTCACAAACTGCGCCGATCTCGCCAACGGTTCGCCGTTGGCACTTACGACAATCGTGTCACCGTCGAAGACCAGATCATCTTGCCCGCCCGTCATATTTACATAGGCCAACGGCGCCCCAATCTCGCGAGCGCGGCGTTGCACAAGGGCCAAGCGCGCATCATCTTTGCGTCGCTCAAATGGGCTACCGTTGGGTACAACAACTAAGCCCGGTTTGCGTTGGGCTAGAACCCTTAAAATTCCGCCGTCTTGCCAGATGTCTTCACAAATCGCCAGACCTACATCAATTCCATGAACTCGAATTACGAGAGAATTTTCTCCGGGCACAAAATTTCGGAATTCATCAAAGACTCCATAATTGGGCAAATGTTGTTTGGCATACTTGGCCACAACTTTTCCACCATGAATAACGGCCACGCAATTTTGCGGGGAGCCAATTGGTTCACCCAAACGATTATTTTCCTTCGATCGTTCGTCCAAATATCCGACCACGAGGACCAATTCACCAAAGCCGGCAATACCAGCCCGCCGCGCCACCTCCTCGATACATTGTTGACTAGCCGCCCGAAAACTCGCGCGCAACGCCAGATCTTCCACCGGGTAGCCAGTAACCACCATCTCTGGAAATACCAATAAATGTGCACCTGCCAATGCGGCTTGGGCAACGCTTTGCGAAATTATTTCCATATTGCCAGCAAAATCCCCCACTGTCGGATTGACCTGGGCCAGAGCTACCCGCAACTGCGATTCCATATAAAGAGCCTACCTGCCTGTTGGGCAGTTAGACTTATGGCTCCCAGGGACCTGATTTTCAGGCCTTGAGGCAAGGAGGCATTTCATGGACCAAGAAAATTCGCGCGGGCAAACAACTCTTTACGGCGGAGCCGTGCACCGTCGAGTCACAATTCGAGATTTGGCGCAGGCCAAAAGTCGCGGCGAAAAGTGGGCAATGTTGACATCTTATGAACAGATGACCGCGGAGATTTTTGATGAAGCAGGAATTCCCGTTCTCTTGGTTGGAGATAGCGCCGGGAATAATTTTCTGGGCTTGGAAAACACGATTCCTGTCACGGTTGATGAAATGTTGCCCATGGTGCGCGCAGTTGTTCGATCGGCCAAACGCGCCCTAGTCGTGGCGGACTTGCCATTTGGCTCCTACGAAGAATCGGCCGAGCAAGCCCTGGCAACCTCAATAAGATTTTTCAAAGAAGCTGGAGCCCAGGCGGTGAAGTTAGAGGGCGCCCAACTAGAGCAGGTAAGAAAATTAACTCAATCTGGAATTCCAGTAATGGGTCACCTTGGACTCACACCCCAATCTCTGCATCAATTAAGTGGTTACCGCGTCCAAGGTAGAGAGGATGGCGATGCAATCCTGGCGGCAGCGATTGCTTTGGAGGCGGCCGGGGCATTTTCGATTGTGCTGGAATTGGTTCCTGCCGAACTGGCGGCGCGCATCACCGCGGCGCTAGAAATTCCCACAATTGGAATTGGGGCTGGGACCAGTTGCGACGCCCAAGTTTTGGTTTGGACGGATTTATTTGGACTCACCAAGAGCCCGCCACGATTGGCCAAGGCTTATATAAATCTAAGGAGCCAAATGCTTGAAGTTGCGAAGGATTGGGCTCAGGATGTGGTCCATGGAATTTTTCCAAGCGAAGAGCAGACCTTCCATTGAAATGCCGCGATAGGTCTTAATGGCCAGATACACCATCGATCTATCACTTCTAAAGAAAAATAGAGATTTTCGAAACCTTTGGCTCTCCAGCACTATCTCTTTACTCGGTTCGATGATCACCTATGTTGCGATTCCTTTCCAAATCAAGGAGCTCACCAATTCCTACATCGCCGTCGGGCTAATTGGCGCGGTCGAATTGATCCCTCTAGTAGTTTTTGGCCTCTATGGCGGAGTTTTGGCCGATTCCATGGATAGAAAAAAACTGATTTGGGCATCTGAGGCGGCAGCTCTCTGCTTCACCGCTATTTTGCTCATCAATTCTCTACAGAACCACCCAAATTTAACCCTCATCTATATCGTTACGGGACTTTTTAGCGCTGTAGATGGTCTGCAACGACCGAGTGCAAATGCCATCTTGCCAAGATTGGTAGGACATAGCGACCTACCCGCTGCCAGTGCGTTGATGGGTTTACGTTCGCAATTTGGTTCGATCACCGGTCCTGCTCTCGGCGGAATAATAATTGCCAGTTTTACAGTTGGCGTTGGATACGCCGCCGACGCTTTTACCTTTATGCTCTCGCTTATTTTTCTATGGAAAGTCGGAGCGGTACCTGCTCACGATGGTGCGGAAAAGCCATCTCTGGATGGATTAAAAGAGGGGCTGCGATATTCATTTAGTAGACAAGATTTGATTGGCACTTACCTTGTAGATCTGGCCGCCATGTTCCTGGCATTCCCAGTTGCGCTAATTCCATTCTGGGCAGATTACCTCGGAGCCCCTTGGGCGTTGGGTCTGCTCTACGCCGCCGGCACAGTTGGCGCTCTGCTGGTAGTTCTAACTAGCGGATGGGTTCCTAAATATAAATTTCATGGTCGGGCGATAATTTTGGCGGCGATTGGGTGGGGAATCGCCATAGCGGGGGCAGGGCTCTTTCGTTCTCTGCCCCTCGTTCTTTTTTTCCTGGTGTTGGCTGGTGCTTCAGACGAGGTAAGCGCTCTCTTTCGAGGCACGATCTGGAACCAGACCATTCCAGATGAATTACGGGGTCGTTTGGCAGGAATAGAACTCCTTTCTTACGCAGTTGGCCCGATTGCAGGACAAATGAGAGCCGCTTCAATCGCTTCAGTTTCCTCACTTTCCTTTTCGGTAACTTCCGGCGGAATTAGCTGCGTCGTAGTAGTCTCTTTGCTCGCCCTTTTCTTGCCCAAATTGCGCCACTACAACGTGGAAACCAATCAATATGCAATTCGTGAAAGGGAGAAACGAAAGAATCTTTAAAGTGCTCTCGTAATCGTTATCGAAGCCAATACGAAAATTTGCTAGAAAGCATAGAAATATCTAAAAAGTAAATTGCGACACGCACTCAAATAATTATCACAAAATGCTGGCATTGTCCGCTAATTACTGACACGCTTATCCATGAACAGGTCCGGTGACGGATCGGACCATTCCGATTGGAGAAGTACGTGGCTGCAGCTAAGAAATCTGCTCCAAAGCGCAAGAAGGCCGCTGTCAAAAAGGCAGTTGCCCCAAAGCGTAAG
>JANXME010000138.1 GCA_025354785.1 Actinomycetes bacterium
GCAGTTCTGGAACTTACCCAGAAGGCGTTGGCCGAGGGCATGGGACCTGACACAATCCTCTTCGACGCGCTAATTCCTTCCCTTGAAGAAGTCGGATCCCGTTTCGAGCGCGGAGATTACTTTGTACCAGAGATGCTGATAGCAGGAAAAGCAATGGCGGGCGCCTTAAATGTGCTGCGACCTCTCCTTGCTGAGACTGGCGCTGAAACAGTGGGAA
Organism: Actinomycetes bacterium; assembly: GCA_025354785.1. Classification (GTDB taxonomy): domain Bacteria; phylum Actinomycetota; class Actinomycetes; order Nanopelagicales; family Nanopelagicaceae; genus QYPT01. The sequence goes on from JANXME010000138.1 coordinate 218, forward strand.
CTTTTGTAATGGGCACGGTAAAAGGAGATGTCCATGACATAGGTAAGAATTTGGTAAATATTATGTTGGAGGGCGCTGGTTTTAATGTGATCGATCTAGGCGTACAGGTTGCACCGGAGAAATTTGTCGCCGCAGTTGTTGAGCACAAGCCAGATATCTTAGGTATGTCTGCCTTTCTTACCACCACTATGCCAATGTTCAAGGTCAATATCCATGAAATTACTAAGGCGGGGTTGCGCGAAGGCTTGATAATTATGGTTGGTGGAGCACCTGTCACTCAGGAGTATGCCGATGCCGTGGGTGCTGATGGTTATGCTGCCGACGCCTCAACCGCGGTGAGATTGGCGAAAGAGCTAATAAAGAGAGAACGAGCAAAGGTTTAGCCGACCAACTCTGGAAAAAAAATGCGAAAACTTCTCCCGATCATCGAGCACGCGATAAAGAAACCGATATGGGATTGCCGCATGTGTGGACAGTGTGTTCTTCATTCGACGGGCATGACCTGTCCCATGACCTGCCCAAAAACGCTTCGTAATGGACCATGTGGCGGAGTCCGTGAGAACGGCAATTGCGAAGTGAACCCTGAGATGCAATGTATTTGGGCAAAAGCTTACGAACGCAAAGAATCACTTCCTCTTCCAAAATCTTGGCGAGATCACTTCAACGATCTGCGACCGCCTGTCGATATGCGCCTGGAAGGTACTTCTTCGTGGGTTAACTTGGTTACGCGCCGAGACCAAGAAGTTCCAGCTGGCTGGTTGGATAGAGATAGTTAATGTCTACCTTCCAATTGGCTCTCGATGACAAAACGCGGAGAGTATTTACTTCCGAATTTCCCACCATCGACGGTCGCGGGATGGAGAAGGTAATTTCGGCGGCCCGGCGATTGGCGCCTTTGTTCGATGCCGTCAACGCGACTGATAACCCGGCGGCCCACGCCCACGCCTCAAATGTCGCAGTTGCGATTGCAATGAAAAGTCAAGGTCTAGAGCCAATCATGCAAATTGTCTGTCGCGATAAGAATCGCTTGGCTATTCAATCGGACATGATGGGCGCGGCTTTGCATGGCATTGAGAATCTATGCCTGCTAACCGGGGACGATGTAACTGCTGGCGACGAACCAGAGAGCAGACGCGTTTTTGATTTAGATGCTCCGCAAGCGATCAACGTGGCGCAAGCCCTGTCCAAAGGCCATTATTTGTCGGGCCGGAAAATCAACCCATCTCCAAATTTCTTTATCGGCGCAGTTGAGAACGCTGGAGCGCCCCCACTTGAATACCGAGTGGAACGAACTTTAAAGAAGTTCCGTGCCGGAG
>JANXME010000143.1 GCA_025354785.1 Actinomycetes bacterium
CCTCGTAAAAATATTGACTGGCTTTGCGCAAAGTTCGGCGGGAAAGGTTCTATTCGCAGATTTGGACATATCCAAGATGGGCCCAGTTACATTGCGTCGCAATTTTGTTTCCAGCATCGATCAGAAAGGAAATCTGTTGACCGATCTGACGGTCAAGGAAAATATTGCGTTGGCTTGCAGCCTAATAATTGACCCCACGAATTCAGTTGAAATTCGAACGCTCTCCTTAATTGGTCATTACAAGCTCCAAACAGTAGCAAATGCTTATCCCGATGAACTGGCCTCCAGCGAACGTCAAATGGTTGCTCTGGCGGTAGCTCTGGCCACTAACCCCAAAATATTGATCGCCGACGAACCAAGTGGCGAGCTAGATAGCCACGCGGCCCAGATTCTCTATCAAGCCCTACGAGAACTTTCAGGGAAGGTCACTGTAATTCTCGTGACGCACGATCCCCGTGCCGAGGTCATCGCCGATCAAGTAGTGCGGATTCGCAATGGGCGCATAAGCCAAAGTTGGCGTTACGGAGAGGCAGAAATTAATGTAGTAGACCAATTTGGGTGGTCCCATTCTGATAAGACCTCGGCTAAGCCCGCCTCTAAACGAAGACGAAAATTGCCCCCCGTTAGCCTAAAACGTGAACCCGCTCTGCATGTCAAAGATCTCGGCCTGGCAATTGGCGAGCGGAATATATTTTCTGAACTGGCTTTTACCGCCTCACCTGGCGAATTCATTGCAATATCAGGAGCTGCGGGAAGCGGAAAATCATCTCTGCTTCGTATTTTGTCTGGAATTAAATCTCCCACACAGGGGGTGGTGAAATATGGCGGAGTCGATATTCACGAATTCAATCGGACTGACCGTGCTATTTGGCGGGGACGAACAATTGGCTATCTTGCTCAAGGCGCTGACCCATTGGAAAATATTTCGCTGAGCGACCACCTACTTTCAACTGGCAAGGATCCCTTAACACTGCTAGGCGAAATAGGCGCCCACGCAGAACGTTCGCTAAATGAATTTTCTGGTGGCGAAAGAGCGCGCATTGAAATACTGAAATTGCTCTCTCTGAAAAGGCCACTGCTGCTACTCGATGAACCGACTTCGCAGCTCGACGAAATGCGAACCAACGAGATTACGACCTTGATAAGAGATTATTTGGCTCAAGGTGGAATAGCCATTGCCAGTACACGCGAGCCTTTGCTATTGAAGTTGGCAAATTTTATTTTAAATTTATGATACGAAATCAGATTTAACAAATAGTTCAACAAAATCATCGACAGAGGTTGCTTCTAACTTCTGGCGATCCAATGTCAGAGTAAGTATCTTCTCCTGTTGTTCCTTCCCAAAAGAACGCGCCAAATTGATCTTAAACTTCTCAATAAGAAGAGGCACCGCCTCAATACGGCGACGAGCGTGGCCAATCGGGTATTCGACTAGCACCTCCTCCCAACTCGTGCCATCGGAAAATTCGACGCTCAAGGCGTTCGCTATCGAGCGTTTAGCCGGATCCAAATAATCGCGTGTCAACTCCGGATCTTCCACGCATTTAATTTTTTCTCTAAGCAAATCAATTGCGGGATCTACGGCTACTTCATCTTCATAATCCCTGGCTGTCAATCGGCCAAAGAGGAGCGGAATAGCAACCATATATTGAATGCAATGATCACGATCGGCCGGATTGTGTAAGGGTCCACTTTTATCAATTATGCGCACACACGCTTCGTGGGTACGAATTGAAACTTTCTCTATCTCCCCCGCACTTCTTCCCTCCGCCTGCATTCGCGCTTGAATCGTCATCGCCGCCTCGACCGCAGTCTGCGAATGAAACTCGGCGGGAAAAGAAATTTTGAAGAGAATATTTTCCATCACATAAGACCCATACGGGCGCTGAAAAGTAAATGGTTTACCACCAAAACTGACATCGTAAAAACCCCAAGTTTTGGCGGTTAATACCGTCGGATAACCCATTTCTCCTTGGCGCGCGATTAAAGCAAGACGCACTGCACGTGAAGTCGCGTCCCCCGCGGCCCACGATTTTCGTGAACCAGCATTTGGAAAATGGCGATAAGTGCGCAGCGACTGGCCATCTACCCACGCCAGCGAAAGCGCGTTTAAAGACTGCTCCCGAGTCAAACCCAGCACTTGAGCGGCAACCGCGGTTGAGGCAACTTTCACCAAAACGACATGATCTAGCCCCACTTTGTTAAACGAGTTTTCTAGCGCAATGCAACCTTGAATTTCGTGCGCCTTGATCATTGCAGTTAAAAGGTCATGAACGGTAAAAGTCACTTTTCCAACGCCAGCAGAATTTCGGCAGACCCAATCGGCAGTTGCCAAAATGGCCCCCAAATTATCTGAAGGGTGGCCCCATTCTGCTGCCAGCCATGTGTCATTGAAATCTAACCAACGAATTGCTGCCCCAATATTGAAAGCCGCCTGGACAGGATCGAGCTCATAATTTGTCCCCGGTACTCGTGCACCATTTTTTGCGATTGTGCCTGGCACGATCGGGCCTAAGAGTTTGGTGCATGCTGGATATTCAAGCGCTTCCAACCCACAACCTAAAGTATCTAATAGGCAGTACCAGGCGGTTTCGTAGGCAATATCAGAATCGATTTGATAATTTGCGACGTAGTCAACAATGTCAACTAGAACCTGATCAAATTTTGCTGTCAAAACAGCGCCTACCGGTTCTCAATCGACACAAAGTTAAGATCTTCAGGACCGGTGTAATTTGCACTCGGACGAATTATTTTATTGTCATTTCGTTGTTCAATGACATGCGCTGACCAACCCGCTGTGCGAGCCAAAACAAAGAGGGGGGTAAAGAAGGAAATCGGAATACCCATTTGTTGGTAGGCCACGGCTGAAAACCAATCCAAATTTGGAAACATCGCCTTGGATGACCACATTACACTTTCAATTTTCTCGGCAATATTAAAAAGCTGGATCGAACCCGACTGCACGGACAGTTGCTGGGCGATTCCTTTTATTATTTCGCTACGAGGGTCAGAGATTGTGTAGACCGGGTGGCCAAAGCCAATTATTACTTCCTTCTTTGCCAATCGATCCAAAATATCGGTTTCTGCCTGTCCGGGATTTGAATATCTCTGCATAATCTCCAGAGCCACCTCATTAGCTCCGCCATGTTTTGGACCACGTAGAGCCCCGATACCGCCGGTGATGGCTGAATAGATATCCGAACCCGTACCTGCAATTACGCGAGCAGTGAAGGTAGAGGCATTGAATTCATGTTCGGCGTAGAGAATGAGTGATGCGTGCATCGCTTTCACCCACTCTGGGCTAGGCGCTACGCCCTGTAACAGATGAAGAAAATGCGCTCCTATGGAGTCATCGTCGGTCTCAACTTCAATTCGTTTCCCACTATGGCTGAAGTGATACCAATAAAGAAGAGCGGAAGCGTAACTTGCAATTAAACGATCTGCGAATTCGCGCGCCTGCTCATCACTATGGTCTGACGCCTCTGGGGTATCACATCCCAGCGCGGAGACAAAGGTGCGAAGCACATCCATTGGGTGGGCACTTGGTGGAATCGTTTCAAGTAGCGTCTTTATCCCAACGGGCAAAGAACGCATCCCGCGAAGTTTTCTCTTGTAATTGGTTAACTCAAGCTGGCTCGGAAGTGATCCATGCATCAACAAATGTGCAACTTCCTCATATTCGCATCTCTGGGCTAAGTCCTTGATATCAAATCCGCGATAATGCAGATCGTTGCCACTTTTTCCAACTGAACATAGTGAGGTATTTCCAGCGACCACTCCAGAGAGAGCCACGGACTTCTTTGGTTTAAATTCCGACAAGGCTCTACTCTCCCTTATTGGTGAAATTATCCAAGGCACGCTCGTACTTATAATAATCAATACTTTCGTACAACTCCTCGCGAGTTTGCATCTCTCCGATGATGCTACTTTGCGAGCCTTCTCGCCGAATTGCTGCGAATGTTTTTTCGGCCGCCTTATTCATTGCTCGAAATGCGGATAGCGGGTAGAGCACCATAGCAACACCGTTACTGCCTAGCTCTTCACGGGAAAAAAGAGGCGTCAATCCAAACTCAGTTATATTTGCCAAAATTGGCGCATTCACACGGTTTGAAAATTTCTTGTACATCTCCAGCTCAGTAATTGCCTCCGGAAAAATGGCATCTGCACCTGCCTCTAGATAAGCGCTGGCCCTATCCATAGCCGCGTCAATTCCCTCAATAGCGAGCGCATCTGTGCGTGCCATGATGAAAAAGGAATCATCGCTTCGCGCATCTACCGCCGCCTTTATCCGATCCACCATTTCGGCCCTACTTACTACCTCTTTATTAGGGCGATGGCCGCAACGCTTGGCGCCAATTTGATCTTCAATATGCATGCCCGCAGCGCCGCTTTTTGCCAAAGATTTCACGGTCCGATTTATATTAAAAGCAGACGGACCAAAACCGGTATCGGCATCAACCAACAAAGGGAGATCACAAACATCGGTAATTCTTCTAACATCGGTCAAAACATCATCTAGCGTTGAAATACCCAGATCTGGAATTCCAAGCGACCCTGCCGCTACACCTCCGCCCGACAGATAAATGGCTTTGAAGCCTGCACGCTTGGCAAGAAGGGCATGATTGGCATTGGTAGTTCCAACAATTTGTAAGGGCTTCTCTTCCTGTAGCGCTAATCGAAATCGCGCACCAGCGGTCTGCAGACTCACTCTTTTACTCTAGCAGGTTAGATTTTCATCTTCGCACCCTGGTCAAACATCAAGACTGAGCGCTGCAAGTGCGCCATTTACTATGGAGCCAGAATCCAAGTCGTACATTTTGTAGAGATCCTCAATGTTTCCCGACTGCCCAAAGGAATCCACGCCCATAGCAACCTGCGGCATACCCAAAGCTGAGCCAATCCAAGCCAGGCCGTGTGAGGCGCCGTCATGCACGGAGACGATCGGTGCTCTTTCGGAAAACGCTGGGCGCAGCGCTCCCGGAAAAGAAGGTGTGCGCGCAGTTCGGATTCCCTGTTTCAAAGTTCTTTGCCAACTTCCATATAGACGACCAGGTGAGGTGATATCAACTACATGCGCAATTACCCCCTCAGCCGCAAGTTCTTTTGCCGCTACCAAGACTTCGGGCATTACCGCACCGGCTGCAACTAAATGAACAACTGGGGCAGTCGTACCATCTGTCGTTTGCTGGGACTGGAAGCGACCATCAACCAATCTATAAGCTCCGGCCAATACTTGACTACGAAGCAAGGCTTCACCCAAACGCTCGCGGGCCTGTGCAAATGGGGATTGATCTATCGATCGCGTAGTCAATCTAAAGTAAAAAGCTAACTCAGTTGGCCGCAGATCTGGAGTCGTATCACTCTTTGCGCCAGCTACGTGGGCGATTGCATCACAAAACAACCAATCAAGAGCTTGTGCGTATGCCGGCTCCATCAAGACAACTCCCGGCAATTCCATTCCAACCGATGGCGTCAACGTTGATTGATGTGCACCACCTTCTGGCGCCAACGTTAAACCCGATGGTGTTCCCGCCACAATAAATTTGGCACCAGAGTAAACGCTATAGATAAAGGCATCCAACCCGCGCAGCACAAATGGGTCATAAACGGTTCCGATTGGAATAAGCGGTTGCCGCGAGTGATCTGCCGACAATCCAAGTTGACCAAGGAGAGTGAAGAGATTCATTTCACTGATTCCAAGTTCGATATGTTGCCCAGTTGGCCCTTCGATCCATTTCAGAATCGAATCTTCATTCCATCGCCTTAAATCTTTGGGGTTATACACGCCAGTGCGATTGATAAAGCCCCCTAGGTTTGTTGAGGTTGCCACATCGGGGGCGGTTGTAACTAAAAACGGTCGAATCTTGTCATCACGACTAATCTCATTTAGGGCTCGGCCAAATACTTCTTGAGTGGAAAGTGAGCCACTGCTCTTTACTCCAGTGGCAATTGGAAAATCAGCATCAATCTCGATCTGTGATTTCTCTCTTTGAAGCTCACTTTTGCGGTTTCGACACAATTCTCCTTCCTGGCTATCTGGAGCAAAGACTTCCCATTCATTTTCAGTGTTAAGTCCCAGCGACGACCGCAACTCTTCTATCTGTTTTTCGGAGATTTGCGCCGAGTGATTACGGGGATCTCCGGCAATGGGAAGCCCCCAGCCCTTTACGGTATAAGCAAAAACTACGCTCGGCCGATCGGTTACTAGATCGCATTCGGAGAAGGTCTCAAGTAGTGAATTCAAATCGTGACCGCCAAGGTCGGTCACCACTTTAAATAGTTCCTCATCATTAAATCTTTCCAAGAACTCTGCGACTCCTTCTGGAGCGCCCGTCAGAAAGCGAGCGCGCACCTCGCTCGGTTTTAAGGCAAAGAGGGATTGGTATTGCTCGTTAGGAATTTCATCAAACCAAGATCGAAAGCCCTCACTCCCGGTCTGGCTAAAAACTTCCGTTAATCTTGAGCCGTATTTCGTCTCTGCCACATGCCACCCTGCTGCCTCAAATTGCGCTCGCCATTGCACAATTCGAACGCCAGGGATAACGCGATCCAGGGATTGACGATTGAAATCCACGATCCACATGACGTTTCCGAGACCATCGGTGGCAGGATCGGCTACCGCTTCCCAAATGTTTCCTTCATCTAATTCGGCATCCCCGATGATGGCTATAAATCGCGAATTCGGTCGGCTACCAAAATGTGAATCTATATATCTTCGAGTTACCGCTGAAAATAGCGGGGCAGTGGCGCCCAGGCCGACAGAGCCTGTTGAAAAATCGACCTCGTCTGGATCCTTCGTACGAGATGGGTAGCTCTGTAACCCTCCGGCCGATCGCAGTTGGGTCAAATATTTCTTATCCAAATTCCCTAGCAGATATTGAATCGCATGGAACACCGGTGAAGCGTGTGGCTTTACGCTCACCAGATCTTCACTATTTAGAAAACGAAAATAAAGAGCGGTCATGATGGAAACCATAGATGCGCTAGAAGCTTGATGACCGCCAACTTTCAAGCCATCGCGATTGGGTCGCTCTCGATTTGCGTGGTCTATCATCCGAACCGCTAACCAAAGAAGTCGCTTTTCAACCTTTTCCAGGACTTGTAGTTCAGTGGAAATCAAACCAGTCACTGAGCCGTCCATCCGCCATCGATAGGAATTGATGCGCCAGTTAAATTGTGTGCGGATTTCTGGCAGAGCCACAATGCTAGCGCGCCAATCTCCGATGGATCCGACATTCGCTTGCTGGGTTCTTTTTCAGTGAGAAAATCGGCAATTCCGGCGACGCGGTCTCCATTGAATTTATCGATGCGAGGCTTGATCTGAAATTCAATGAGTTCAGTAGCAACCCATCCAGGGCAAATCGCATTAACAGTCACGCCCCCGGTCTGCGCCGAACCCGCCGAAGCAAATTCCAGTGCCGCCGCTTTGGTTAAGCCAATAACCCCATGCTTGGCCGCAACGTAGGGCGCCTTTGAAACAGATGCCACCAAACCGTGCACCGAGGAAATATTTATTACGCGCCCAAATCCCCGGGCTTGCATAGCTGGCATCAGGAGCCTCATGGTGTCGAAATAGGAAGATAGATTTATAGCAATAATGTCGTTCCACTTTTCCCGTGGCATTTCGCCAATATTGCCGAGGTATTGGATACCAGCATTGTTAACCAAAATATCCACAACTTCCGTGCTCAGAATTTGACCGATCAATTTTTCCGTTGCGGCCACATCTCGCAAATCGGTTACGTGGCTTTCTATCTTTCCCGCGCCAGCAGCCCTAACCGCATTTTCTGCTTTGGTGATTACTGTTTGATCTGCCAGGCCATGCAGGACTATGTCAGCGCCTTCACTGGCGAGCGCAGTAGCGATGCCAAGTCCAATACCTTGAAAAGATCCCGTGATGAAAGCGCGCTTTCCTGTCAAAAATCCACTCATTTTGAATCCCCTCCATAAATTAAATTGACACAACTTTGCGCCCCATAGGGACTCATGACAATGTCGTAATGATTTGTATCTGGAACGGTATGCAACTTCACTTTTGGAAAATCGCGCAGCGCGGCTTCCAAAATTGGAAGTGGGTAAAGCGCAGTCTCTTCATTCTGAAGGCCACGTTCGGCCCGCAGCATCAGAATCTCGTCAGTCAAATTCATCAATGTTTTTCGATTCAAATCAAAGGCCACGAAGTTTTCTGCCGTGTCTTCTTCCACAGCTTTTGGGTTAACACTGGAATGCAGATTGGGCGCTTCTCCCCGCAGATCGTAATCGGCGTACTCGTCTAACGCTGATGACCATCCCTTTGCAAAGGCCGGCTGCGCTTTCCAGTAATCCCTATACGCTTGTTTACATTCAAATTTCATCGCCAAGCGAGCAAAAGCCGGACCGAGCACCATTGACAAAACTTGCTCCAAAGTGACTCCGGGAGGGAGCGGAAATTGAACCCCTCCGTCAATAATCACTTGGCGGTTAACTCTTTCAGGGTGAAGTCCCTGAAGTGCGACCCCCACAAAAGGTCCGCTGGAATGTCCTATGAGATCCATTTTTTCAAAGCCCAAAGTATCCATTACTGAAAGTAAATCGGCCACGTGAACTCTCTGACCGAATGGTCCAGGAAGATGACCCGAATCTCCTCTACCGCGAAGGTCAACTGCGTAGGCGCTCATACCGCGAGCAATAAGTGCTTGAGCGAAAAACTGCCATGCACGATTCGATGAGGTTATTCCATGAATTAGAAGAACGGGCTTCCCCCCGGCGGGTCCATATCTAAATACTGCTAAATCTCCTCCAACGACTGGCGCCATTATTTTGGCTTCAGGTAAGAAGAGTTCATTATTCATAGGCTAACTATCTCAATTCACGCCTCATTATCCAAGGATTAACGCGGTCATTGGGTAACAAAAGGTTATTTACGCAATACTTCATCTTTTGTCTGCCTCTATGTAAACTCATCACAGCCCTTCGCCAATCGACGGGCTCTTAAATTTAGGAGAAGAGTGAATGCGTAAGCCCACCTCGATCATGAGATTCGCAATAGCGGCGCTCTCTGTCGCCGTATTTATACCAGCGGGAATCTCCGCTCCGGCACACGCCGCGGGCGATATTAAAATTGGTGTCATCACAACAACTTCCGGTCCGTTGAAGTCTTACGGAGATGCCTATTGGGATGGTTTGCAATGGGGTCTTAAGTATTTCACTAACGGAAAGATGACCGTCAACGGCTCAAAGATTGTTCTGACCAAGAAAGATGATGGACTAGATCCAGCATCAGCAACTGCCTCCTTTAAAGAGATGGTCGGAAACGGAACCAAAATTATTGTGGGTACAGTTGGCTCCGGAGTTGCACTAACCCTTGGACCGCTAGCTGCCCAGAATAAGGTTCTCTATATTTCTGGCCCTGCCAAGAATGATGCCGTAACTAGTTCTGCAAATAAGTTTGTCTTCCGATCTGGCAATACATCCTTGCAAGATCTTGCCCCACTAGCTGGCATCAAGCCAATCAAGGGCAAGAAAGTAATCATCTTTGTTGAAGATAACGCATTTGGCGCTGGAAATATTTTTGCGGCGCGTAAATATTTAACTTCTCAAGGTGCGCTATTCCAAGAGATCAAGGTTTCAACTACAGCAACAGATTTCACACCTTTTGCCAAGCAGGCCGCCGACGCTAAAGGCGACTACATCTTCATCGCATGGTCAAATGCAGTGACCGCCGGTGGAATGCTCGTCTCTCTTAAGCAGCAAGGTGTTTTCACTACAGCTCGTCCGATTACCGGTCTTGCTGGGGTGGCTTCTTATGATGCCTACGGAGCCATCTTCGCGGGTACCAAAGTAATTCTTACGAACAGCTACTTCCCTGGTGTAGTCCCTAACAAGATGGCTTCTCAATTAGCTGCCGATTATGCCAAAGATGGCATCTTACAAGATCTATTTACTGACTGCGGAGTCAACGCGGCCCAGATGATCTTGCGAGCACTTAACAACAATCCAAGTATCGATATCCAGACTGCCATCAGCAATCTCGAGGGATGGTCTTTCTCCGGAATCAAGGGACTTGTCAAGGTTAGAGCCGACGATCACGT
>JANXME010000216.1 GCA_025354785.1 Actinomycetes bacterium
TTGCATTCCAGTTGATCCGATGTATTTATCATGGTGGGCAGCTCAAAATGGGGGTCAAGCAACGATTATTGAACATTCAGATCAAATCAATTTAGGAATGCCTCTATATATTTCCAAGCGAGTTCGCGCTCTTTTGGCAAATGGTCTCGGGCGAGTTTTGATCTTGGGGGTCGCTTACAAGCCGGGCGTGAAAGATGTGCGTGAAACTCCGGTTACTTCGCTTCGCGAGGATTTGATTTCGAACGGGTGTGAAGTGGGTTGGATGGATCCACTAGTCGCTGACTGGGAAGGAAGCTTGCCTGTCGATTTGGGCTGGGACTGCGATGTGATAGTGATTGCCACCGCCCAACCTGGCCTGCCAGTGGCCGAGTTAGCAAAACGCGGAATTCCTATTTTGGATTGCACCGGAAAATTTAAGGATTTAGAGAACGTGGTGAGGATTTAACTATTAGTTAAATCGGCGGCAAGATCTCGAATTATCGTCTCTAGATTTCGAGTTGGGGCCCAGCCAGTCAAGCGCCTAATCCGCTCTACATTTGGTACGCGTCTCTCCATATCTTCAAATCCAGATGTGTAGGCCTGTTCGTAGGAGAGATAGACGATTTTGCTTTTGGATCCTGTTATCTCAATGACTCTTTTGGCAAGATCATTAATCGAGATTTCTTCAGGATTACCAATATTTACTACCGTACCAATAGTTTTTTCAGATCTGGCCACTTGAATTAGGGCCTCGACAATGTCGGTTACATGGCCAAAACATCGAGTCTGATCGCCGTTGCCATAAATAGTTATATCTTCGTTTTTCAGCGCGGCCGCAACAAAGCGTGGAACCACCATTCCGTAGGCGCCGAGTTGGCGCGGACCAACAGTATTGAAGAAGCGCACAATACGTGTAGGCAATTTCTTATCTTCCCAATATGCAAACGCTAAAGTTTCATCAATGGCTTTGGCTTGGCTATATGACCAACGCAACGTCAGCGGCGATCCCAATATCCGGTTGTCATCTTCGTCCAACGAATCCGAGACATTCTTGCCGTAAACCTCGCTGCTGCTTGCGATCAGAATTGGTCGCGAGTATTTCTCGGCGGCATCCAACAAATTTTCCGTACCTTTTATGTTTGTGAGCAGGCTCGCCAAGGGCCTTTCCAAGATATTAAATACGCCAACCGCGGCTGCTAGGTGATACACAAAGTCGGCCTCGGCGACCAAAGAGTCCACTATTTCGGGATCTAAAATGGAACCTTCTACAAAAGAGATTAGGCCGCTAGCGAGCGCGCCATCCAGGTTCTCAATTCGACCAGTCTCTAAATTGTCCAGCACGGTCACTTCGACCCCATCGTGGACCAGGCGATCTACGAGGTGGGAGCCGATAAAACCTGCCCCACCTGTCACTAGAACGCGCATTTGCCTATTCTATTGCCCCAAAGGTTCTGGAAATGACGCTGGAGAGGTGCCTCTATCCCCTTTTAGAAATAGCAACGTCTCTTCCAAGATTACGGGGCGGAATTCGAGCGTTGAGTTCCAGTGTTAAATTCCAGTGCCAATTCCCAGCAATTTAGGGCTACCTTCCTCTATGAGTTCCGGCGATTCTAAAAGCATGTCGTCCGTGGCGCTGAGGCAGAGCGGCTTCGGGCATCGTTCCAGCGCTGGCGCCGATTGGGCCTCACTCTTATTGGGTTTGGGTCTTGGTCTAACAATTGCACTCCAGGCGACGACTATAACCCGTTCAGATTTGGAAAATTTCTATTCGATCGTGGTTTCAATTTCGCGGCTCTCTGCCTTGGTCGGTGCGTACTTTTCGCTGATCGGCATCTTATTGGTTTCTCGAATTCCGGGAGTAGAGCGGTCTGTAGGGCACGATCGACTTGTCACTTGGCATCGCAAACTCGGGCCGTACGCGCTCTACTTAGTGGGCTTCCATGTGTTTTTTGTAATTCTGGGATACGCCGGTCAAGATCACGTCCGGCTCTACGTTGAACTTTGGCGCATCTTGAATCAATACTCCTGGATGTGGGCGGCGTTGGCAGGGTTTGTCGCCATGCTTTTGGCAGGCATCACTTCTTACAAGAAAGCTCGCGCCAAAATGAGTTATGAAACTTGGTGGAAGATTCACACGTTGATGTATCTAGCCATCTCCCTTTCATTCGTGCATCAAATTTTGGATGGCGCAATGTTTATAGGTCATCCGCTCAATCGACGCTATTGGATCGCGCTCTACATTTTTATGGGTTTCTCGATAATTTGGTGGAGAGTTGGAATTCCGCTTATCAGGTCAATTCGTCATAATCTAAAAGTTGAACGCGTTGTAGTGGAGGGACCGGGGATCGTTTCGGTAATTATGCATGGACGCAAACTCACCAATCTTTCAGCACAAGGTGGTCAATTTTTCGGATGGAGATTTTTGACCCGTTCACATTTCTTGATTTCGCATCCGTACTCACTATCCGCAGCCCCAACTGAACACTTTATGCGCATCACGGTGAAGAATCTTGGAGATCATTCAGGATCGCTTGCCTTTCTAAAACCTGGTACTAGAGTTTTTGTTGAAGGTCCTTATGGTGCATTTACTGCCGGACGATCTTCACGTCGCAACGTGGTTCTCATAGGAGGCGGGGTCGGAATAACGCCAATTCGGGCGATCATGGAGGAATTTGGCCCTGGCGTACAGATGGATGTCATCTTTCGCGCGTCGCGCCAATCTGATATTGTTTTTCAAGATGAATTGAATTATCTAGCAGCTAAATCGCACGGAGCGATTCGGATTCATTATCTAATTGGTCCGCGGGCGCATCATTCGATGGACGCCATTTATTTAATTCGGCTGGTCCCACTCTTTGCGCAAAGCGATATTTTCATTTGCGGTCCCGCCCCGCTGGTTGATGTAGTGCGTCAGGCTGCCAAGGCGCTGGGGGTGCCCAATTCTCGCTTTCATGATGAAGCATTTGCTTTTCATTCTGAGTGAGGGCAGATATGCGCGCCGCTAAGTGGTCGGCCGGGTGTGGAAATACTCGTACCTTCCCCCCAGTATCTATTCAGAGCTCTCTAAGGTTTCTGGGCGAGGATGCGCTTATTGACCAAGAGAGCAGCAAGGTCAGCCGAAGAGGGGCATGAGATGAAGCGCGCTTTACTGATTATCGGGGGCACTGTTGGTGGCCTCGGCGCCGTCATGTCGATTACGCCTCCCCAATTGGGAAGCGCCGCCAATGGTCCGGTTTCAGCGTTAGCGGCTGGGGCTAGCTCCTTGGGTGCGGATCAAAGTTCAAACCTTGCGCAATCAGTGCCGCAGACTTCAGCGCCAGTTTCAGCGGCGCCTTCGGCCACCACCGCCGTTTCACAGTCCACTGCACCATCCAGTGCTCCAAATTCAACCGCGGCATCTCCGAAGAATCCTAAAACGACTCCTGTAACAACGGCGAAGGCTAGCCAAGGTTCGACGAATAGCGCCTCCGTTAAAACTAGTCCAACAAGTGTTTCCAGCCCGGCTCAGAAAGGCACGAGTAATCAATCCACGACGGCCACGTCAACGCCGAGCCAGACACCCACTCAGACACCAACTCAAACCCCTACTCCGACCGCAACGAAAACCACCGCTCCACCTAGCGCAGGAGTTAGTGGCTCTTTTTCCGGAGCCAGTTTCGATGCAAATCAAAACGGTCGAATATGGGGACGTGTCACTGTGACCGTGACTTTGAACAACGGTGCGATATCAAATATCAGCGCAATACAAAATCCATCGAGTCGCAGTTATAACGCCTTCACCGTGCTTAGCCCGGCGATAGTTGGGGTGATGGCCGTGAAAGATGTGATGGCAATTTCACCCAGCTCTCTTTTTTCACAGGTGCAAGGCCGCACCGGTGCTTCATATTCCGCGATGGCATATTGGGAATCGCTGCAATCAGCCTTGAGTAAAGCTGGACTTTGATAGCCTCAGGCGTGGCTCAAAAACAAGCGGAGATCGAAGTTTGGGGCACTGTCGTTTTTGTAGATGTAAATTCTCAGACCGCGTCAATCTCCGATTTGGAGGAGGCGCTAAGTGAAGTCCGTGCCCATGTAACCCATATCGATGAGGTTTTCTCTACCTACAAACCTGATTCCGTAGTGAGCAAACTTCGGCGGCAAGAAATTTCAATAGAACAGTGCGGTGCAGAAGTTCATGACGTATGGAATCGCTGTGCTTATGCTCGCGACCTTACTGACGGCGCCTTCGATCCATGGTCTGTCGCGGGAGGATTCGATCCATCTGGACTCGTAAAAGGTTGGGCAGCGGATCAGTGCGCGCGGATTTTCATTTCACACGGTGGCGAAAATATTCAAATCAATGCCGCCGGCGACCTATCACTGCGCGGAGGGTATTTTGATGGATCCGAGGTTAAACCTTGGGCCATCGGGGTAGTTAATCCAGATAACAAGGAAGAGCTGGTGCAGGTGTTCAACTTGCGGGAAGGGGCGATTGCAACTAGCGGGAGTTATGAACGTGGGGCACATATTCATGACCCACATACAGGTTTGATTGCTATTGGCGCGAAATCTGCCACCGTAATTGGCCCAGATGGGGGCCTAGCCGACGCTCTGGCTACCGCTTTAATGGTTGAGGGTCGCGATGGTGCCGGCTGGTTCACCAGGCCTGAACTAGCGGCTTATTCGGCGTGGGTGATAGATCGCCATGAGAGCGTTGCTTGGAGCGTGGGTCCAGAGTCCCTCAAGCTGTAATTTCGCAAAGATATGCGATTTCATCTGGAGCTAACTCCACAAACTGCATGATCTCTTCGAGTTGCTCTGAGGTTCTGGCGCTGGCAATCGGAACGCTAACCGTGGGCTGCGCGCGTAACCACGCTAGGGCAATTGACGAAACTGAAGTTCCATATTTGCTCGCAATTTCGCGTAGCGCATCTACCGCACGCCAGCCGCGATCATTTTGGTAGTTGGTAACACCACCCGATCGAACAGATTCCACGATCTGATTTGGTTTGTATTTCCCGGATAAAAATCCACGCGCCAAACCAAAGAAAGGTGCGCTTGCTAATTTTTGGTCCGAGACCACTTTGGCTACGCCTTCTTCATACTCTTTGCGGTCAAGCAAGTTGTACCAATTTTGAACACCTATGTATTTGGCAAAGCCATTCTCTTGGCTTATGGCAAGGGCTTCGGTAAGGCGCTCGGGCGTGTAGTTCGATGCTGCTATGTAGCGCACCTTACCTTGATCTATCAACTTGGAAAATGCCTCCAGAGTTTCACCTAGGGGAGTCTTTAGATCATCTTCGTGTGCATAATAAATATCAATGTGATCAGATTTCAATCGCGCAAGTGATTCATCGCAGGCAGCCAATATATTTTTAGCGGAGAGACCTGGACGAGTAGAGAGCTTTGCCACTTTGGTGGCAATGGCGAGAGAGTTGCGATTTCTCCGCTTCGCCGCCCAAGCCCCGATAATGGTTTCGCTCTCGCCGCCTTGGTTGCCATCTTTCCACTCTGAATAAACATCTGCAGTATCAATGAATGTGCCACCGGCCTGCACAAAGGCATCTAGGACTTGCTCCGATTGCGCCTGATCGGCGCTCCAACCAAATACATTTCCTCCCAGACAAAGGGGAAGGACGGAGAGCGAAGTTTGCGGAATAGTGACCATGAGCCAACGTTAGGGCAGGATTACCCTATGCGCGAAACCACCGGCGGATTCACCTCCGCGCAATTAGCCCTAGAGGCGCAAGCTCTGAAACTTCCCTCGCTTTCAGTTAGCGATGCGCTAGAAATCGGCGAAATCGCTTTGCAGATAGGACAGTCAAGATCGCTGCCGATCGCGATCGAAGTGAGAGTTGGGGAGTGGATTATTTTTCATACGTCGCTGCCTGGTTCTAAACCTTCCAATACTGCCTGGATAAACCGCAAAGCCCGCGTTGTGCTTGCTACCGGTAGATCCACTATCTATGAAAGAGTTTTGTCAGAGGAGCAAGGAGTTGATTGGTATGTGCAGACTGGTCATCCAGAGGAGACCCACGCGATACATGGTGGTGGATTCGCTCTGAACCTCAAAAATGGGGAATTTGTAGGTGCGCTTCTGATAAGTGGCTTACCGCAGGTTGAAGATCACTTGCTCTGCGTAGAAGTCATCGCCGAATTTTTGGCGCGCAAGGGCGAACTCCAGTGACTATTTGGGTTTGCGGTGAAGTACTCGCGGATTTACTACCGGGGGGTGCGGTCATTGGGGGAGGTCCGGCAAACACGGCTAAAGCGCTCGCTCGACTTGGGCAGATGGTGGAATTTATCGGCGGCATTTCTACCGATACTTACGGAAAAATAGCAATCAAAGAGTTCATTGAAGATGGCGTGGGGTTGCGCCATGTTTCAAGAAGCGATAAGCCAACCTGCACCGCGGAGGTGTCGCTAGATAAAGACCACTCTGCTTCCTATCGTTTCTCGATCGAGGGTACAGCGACTTTTGATTTTGGGGATTGGCTACCAGACCCTTATAAATTCAAGCCCCAGTTATTGCATATTGGAACGCTGGCCACGATAGTTTCTCCCGGTGCCGATAATCTACTTAATTGGGCACTTAGCATTTCGGAGTTAGCGCCCATAATTTACGATCCGAATGTTCGTGCAACCGTCCTGGCCGATCGCGAAAAATATTTGGAGTGGGTGGAAAAGTGGCTCGAAATATCATCGATTGTAAAGGTAAGCGATGAAGATCTACGCTGGCTTTACCCCGAGCGCGAAATCGCAGAAATTGCCCAAACTTGGATTGGGGCTGGTGTGACTTTAGTTGTAATAACTAAGGGCGCCAGCGGAATCACGGCCTTTTACCTGGAAGGCGCAATTTCCGCGGACGGCGTACAGGTGGAAGTGGTCGATACTGTCGGGGCAGGGGATACTGTCGGGGCAGTACTAGCCGAAGCGATTATTGAGAAAGGGTTAGAAAATTTGCGTGGCGAGACCTTGCGCGAAGTCCTGAATCGAGCCGCGGTTGCCGCTGCAATAACCTGTAGTCGAAGTGGCGCAAATCCCCCGACAAAAAAAGAGCTAAACCGTACTTTAGAAATGCGAGAGTAAAAATGCAATTTATAGATGATGCCGAATTTCAAATTGCTATTGATTTGGATCAAGGTGGGCGAATTGCCTCTTTAAAATGGCGGGATATGGAGTTTGCTCTCCCCTTTAGGGGAGAGGCGCAAACTTGGGGCTGGTACCCGATGGTGCCCTGGGCCGGTCGCATCCGGGGCGCCATCATTAAGAATTCGGCCGGAGTGGAGTTTCAACTCCCTGCGATTTTTGATCCTCCACACGCTTTACATGGTTTTGGCTTTACTTCGTCATGGCGAGAAATCGGTGCTGGACGCTCACTTTTAGAGTTGCCCGCCCCTTACGGTGGTGCCAGTGTCGAACAGAGTTTTGAAGTTTTAGATGATGCCCTGCGCTGGAGTATGGAATATGACCCAGGAAAATGTGATCTGCCAGCGTGGTTGGGTTTTCATCCTTGGTTTCCACGCGATCTCGAGAGCGGCGATGGCGCGGAATTGGAATTTAAAGCACTCACGATGTTAGAACGAGACAAAGACGGAATACCCTCTGGCGCCCGCATAGAACCTACGCCTCAACCTTGGGATGATGCATTTACTGATATTCGTGGAGTGCCAGCCGTTATTTGGGAAGGCGCTGCCCGAATTGATATTGAAAGTGACGCTCCTTGGTGGGTTGTTTATTCCGAAGACCATGACGGAGTTTGTTTGGAGCCAATGACTGCGCCACCAGATGCGGCGAATTTGGGAATTTCGGGCGAACATTATATTGAAGCGCTCTTTCTATTTTCGGAAGGGTAATCGTGGTTGATAGAAATCGTTTGGCCGAATTAATCCGTATCGAAGAGGCACGTTTTATTGCAGATCATCCCAAAAGCGGTGAACTATTTGAACAAGCAAAAGCTGTTATGCCCGGCGGAGTTCCAATGTCTTGGATGGCGAAGTGGCCGGGGGCATATCCGGTTTTCGTAAAATCAGCGCTGGGCGCACGCTTTGTCGATGTAGATGGCCACGAGTATGTGGATTTCTGTTTAGGTGACACAGGTTCTATGACGGGTCACTCGCCTGCTGCAACTGTCGCAGCAATTAAGAAACAAATCGAGCATGGAATCACGGTTATGTTGCCGACTTCAGATGCTGTGGCGGTTTCGCAGGATTTGGCTCACCGCTTTGGCTTGCCCCTTTGGCAATTTACCGTCTCTGCCACCGATGCTAATCGTCATGTCATTCGCTATGCCAGGTTAATTACTGGAAGATCAAAAGCAATCGTTATAGATCGCTGCTATCACGGTAGCGTAGATGAAACCTTTGCCACTTTGAATGAAAGTGGAGAGACGGTTTCAAGGGATGGAAATATCGGCGCCCCTGTGAGTCTGGATCAAACGACCCGAGTTGTGGAATTCAATGACTTACCAGCCATGGAAGCAGCCCTTTTAAATGGGGATGTTGCGGCGATCTTGATGGAACCCGCGATGACAAACGTTGGAATCGTATTACCGGACGCAGGTTATTTGCAGGCCGTTGGCCAACTGGCAAAGAAGTATGGTGCCATGTGGATCATTGATGAAACGCATACGATCTCTGTAGGCATCGGTGGAATGACTCGCGATCTAGGGCTACGCCCAGATTTTCTAACCATTGGCAAGGCCATCGCTGGTGGCATTCCCGCAGGTACGTTTGGAATGACGCGCGAAGTTGCGGCGGCAATTTCCACATTTGTTTCACGGGACCTGATCGATACCGGCGGAATCGGAGGCACGCTGGCCGGCAGCGCCCTATCGCTGGCGGCGATGCGCGCAACGCTTTCGCAAGTTCTAACCGAAGAGGCATTTTTGAAGATGATAGAGCTTGGAAACCGTTGGTGTGATGGTGTGGATGCAGCCATATTAGAGTTTGACCTTCCTTGGTATTGCAGCCGCCTGGGTGCACGCGGTGAATATGTCTTTAGGTCAAGCGCTCCCCAAACCGGGAGAGAGGCTGCAGATGCGGGCGATTCCGAGTTGGAGAAATATATACATCTTCGCTTGCTAAATGACGGTTTTTTATTGACGCCATTTCACAACATGGCTTTGATGTCTCCAGCAACTAGGCAGGAAGATGTTGACTCTCATACCAGGGCTTTTAGAAAAATGTGCTCAGAACTTTAGCTCTGCTTGTACATTACATCTCGACCCCATTCGACAAATCCTAAAGATCTGTAGAGAGAAGTTGCCGATGCATTCTCCTCATCGACATAGAGCATGACTGACATCAAACCTTTTGCTCTTAGATAAGCAAGACCGGCGATTGTGATCGCACGACCCGAGCCTTGACCACGCATTGCCGGATCTACCCCCATTGCGTAGATCTCTCCAATTGGATCGTGTCCATGGCTCTCTTCATCACCATGAGAGTGTTCGCCATGGATTTTTGTCCAACAGAAGGCGACTAGGGCTTCTCTATTCGTGGCAAGAAGAAAACCAAATGGATCAAACCACTTTTCCATCATCCGGTGTTGCAAATCCTGCAGTGACCAATCCGATTGCTCGGGATGGCTTAGAAAAGTGCGATTATTTACTGCCAACCAAGCTTGCTCATCCAGAGAAGGAATAAAAGTCCTTATTGCCAAATCTGAATTTGATTTCGGGAGCGGCTGTTCCAGTGAACGTCGCATTTGAAGAACTGTCCGTACCTTCCTAAATCCATTTCCTAGCGCTAGTTTTCTGGCGCTTTCCAGATCCCCGTGCGACCAAAGTCGGGGGGAAGCAATCCGCGCGACTTCGGATAGTAAAGCTTGGCCGAAACCGTGGCCTCGAAAATTCGGGTGAATGACGAGTTCGGCGCTTGGTCCGGCCACGGTGTCAGTCAGATCGATATGTGCATAGCCGACAATTTTTCCGTCTTCTACCAAAATCAGATGACGATCGTCTTTATCTCCACCGTGCCGAAGATGCAGAACTATATGTTCGGCAATCGGTGGGGCGCCATCGAAATCAGTCGCTGCAGAAATTATGCCAAGGACAGCGATTTGTTGCTGTTCGTCTAGGGCCGTGAGATACGAAATCAATTACTGGACGCGTTCTTGGATCTGGCTTTCTTTAGCGCTTTTCGGCAGAGTGAAGCGGTATCCAACATTTCGCACGGTGCCAATTATGGATTCAAATTCGGGTCCTAACTTTGCACGTAAACGACGAATATGAACGTCGACGGTGCGGGTGCCGCCAAAATAATCGTAACCCCAAATTTCTTGCAGGAGTTGCGCACGGGTAAAAACCCTTCCAGGATGTTGCGCTAAATACTTAAGAAGTTCAAATTCTTTGAAAGTTAAATCTAAAGAGCGTCCCCGCACCTTTGCTGTATAAGAATTCTCGTCAATTGCAATTTCGCCAGATCTTATCTCCCCAGAATTTGGATCCTGTGCTTTTAGTTGCGCCGTATGTTCGCCAATCGCAATACGAATTCGCGCTTCAACTTCGGCAGGGCCTGCAGTGTCCAAAATAACGTCATTTACGCCCCACTCTGCACTAATTGCAGATAGACCGCCCTCGGTGGTAATAAGTATTACTGGAGAGCCAACACCAGTAGAAGTTAATAGGCGCGTTAGACTCTTAGCTGCAGGTAGGTCGCGTCTGGCATCGACAAAAAGTAAATCCATTTCTGGAACATCAACCAAGATGCTGGCTTCGGCGGGCAATATGCGCACATGATGCTGCAGGAGTCCAAGGGCGGGGAGAA
>JANXME010000301.1 GCA_025354785.1 Actinomycetes bacterium
CCAAATGCCATAACCATTTCGAGAATATTGGCGCTGCCAGTTTGCGCATACGCTTTATTTAAAAATGGAGGAGATGATACAACCTGGCGAATCATTGCTTGGTGCCTCTTTTTCACCGTTGGACTAACTGATCTCTTAGACGGAAAGTTGGCCAGAAGCAGAAATACCGTTACAGAACTCGGAAAGTTTTTAGATCCTGTTGCGGATAAGGCACTTATCGGCACGGCCATGATCGGTCTATCTATTTTGGGAGATCTGCCGTGGTGGATTACCGTGGTTATTTTGGCGCGCGAACTTGGAATCACAGTATTTCGTCTGGCCGTCATTAATCGTGGAGTTATTCCCGCCAACCGAGGCGGGAAGATTAAAACGATGGCGCAAGGTCTCGCGGTGGGTTTTTACGTCTTGCCGCTACCGCACTGGCTCTATTGGTTCCGCAATTCTTTTATGGCGGTGGCAATTGCTCTTACGATTGGTACCGGATATTGGTATGTCGCCCTAGCGATGAAGAAAGTCGCGTAGGGCCTTAAGTGTCTAGCCAGCCAGAAGAAATGATCGTTGCCGCCCTTCGTGCACGCGGGGAAACTGTGGCCGTTGCCGAATCCCTTACGGGAGGCGGGGTGGGGGTGGCAATCACCTCCGTGCCAGGAGCTTCGGATGTTTTCGTTGGCGGACTCACTTCCTATCAACTTCGCATAAAAGAGGAAGTTCTAAAAGTAGCGCCTGCGCTAATCGAAGAGTTCGGCGTAGTTAGCGAAGAAGTCGCGGTCGCCATGGCCGATGGCGCACGAGATTTCTTTCAAAGCACCTGGGCAATTTCTACGACTGGCGTCGCGGGGCCGGGGGATTCCGAAGGCGCCGCCGCTGGAACGGTTTGGGTAGCCATTAGGGGTCCGGTTAATCAAAGCACCCAACTTCAACTGGCTGGTGAGCGCGAAATTGTGCGAAACGCCACCGTTTCCAGCGCGATTAGTGCTTTTGCGCGTATTCTTACCTCTCTGGGCTCGTGAAAAGGAAGGGATGACCATGGTGTTGTTGCGCTCGCATATCGGTCAAACTTTGCGCGCTGCCCGCAGGGACCAGAACCGCACTCTTCGCGATGTCGCTCGGCAGGCCCGAGTTTCACTTGGGTATCTCTCAGAAGTTGAGCGCGGACAGAAGGACGCTTCATCTGAATTGCTCAACGCTATTTGCAACGCTCTCGGACTTTCACTTTCGATCGTAATTACAGATGTCGCGCGAGAAATTTCCGCTTACGAAGCAGTAAAGCTTGTCGTCGTAGACGCCGCTTAAGGGCTGCTCAAAGATAGTGTCATTTACTAGTAATTTAGATTCACCAACGGTCGAGCCTTACCAGCGCCAAGTGACTTCTTTTCGTCGTACCCAAAGCGCAATTCTCGAGGGTGCGAAATCAATGATTATCAAACAAGGCGTCCATAAAACCAACATGATTGAAATTGCCGACGAGGCCGAAGTTTCGCGTGCCACTTTGTATAACCACTTTCGCGATAAAGAGAGCGTCTTGCGGGCGCTTCTGGAGAGCGAAGTGGACCGGATTTTAGAATGTGCTAGAGGCCAATCGAACCCAGGTATAGCTATGGCAAAGCTTGCGATTGAAATTTCGACCGATCAAGTACTGGCCAAGATGAGAGATACAGACCCCGCTCTTTTGGCTCGGCTGGCTACCGTCTTGCCCGATCCACTTTGGGCTCGGATCAAAGTTGGTTTGGAAGATCTGGCACCGGGTTCGAGTGAAATGGCGCTGCGGTGGCTGCTCGGGCAATGTTTTGCCCCAATCAACGCGGTGCAAGCGCAGTTTCAAGCGCAAACGCTTACCCGTTAGTTTCCTTTGAGCGTGTCGCGTTCGCAATCTGAGCGTTCGAACAGATGTTCGTATACTCTTGCCGTACCCAACCAGAGCGGTTTCCACGACTCAAGGCGAGCCCTTGTTCCCAAGTCAGTGGCCTTCCGTACCTTCTGGAAAGTTATCGCCGTCGAATAGACGTTTACTCGAAAGGAAAGATACATGGCTACAGAAAAAGCAAATAACGATCGCGCTAAAGCCCTTGATACCGCCCTTGCCCAGATTGAACGCCAATTCGGCAAAGGAGCGGTAATGAAGATGGGCGAGCGCGGCAACGCGACCGTCGAGGTTATTCCAACTGGTTCAATTAGTTTGGATATCGCTCTAGGAATTGGCGGGCTACCGCGCGGACGAATTGTAGAAATTTACGGACCAGAGTCCTCTGGGAAGACAACCTTGGCGCTACACGCGATTGCCAACGCGCAGAAGGCCGGCGGAATCGCTGCTTTCATCGATGCCGAGCACGCCTTTGATGCTGAGTACGCCAAGAAGTTGGGCGTTGATATTGATGCCCTCCTAGTTTCACAACCAGATACCGGTGAACAAGCGCTCGAGATCATGGACATGTTGATTCGCTCCGGCGCACTCGACATTGTTGTTGTGGACTCAGTGGCCGCTCTTGTACCTCGCGCGGAAATTGAAGGAGAGATGGGCGACTCTCATATGGGTCTGCAAGCACGCTTGATGTCACAAGCGCTTCGAAAGATTACTGGCGCACTTCATCAATCCAAGACCACTGCAATCTTTATTAACCAGCTTCGCGAAAAGATCGGCGTTTTCTTTGGTTCACCTGAGACTACGACCGGTGGAAAAGCGCTGAAGTTCTACGCATCAATTCGCTTGGATATTCGTCGCATTGAAACTTTGAAGGATGGCCAAGAGGCAGTTGGTAACCGAACTCGCGTCAAGGTAGTAAAGAACAAGATGGCTCCACCATTTAAGCAAGCAGAGTTCGACATCCTTTACGGAGTTGGAATCTCTCGCGAAGGATCTCTTCTCGATCTCGGCGTTGATGCCGGCATTGTTAAGAAATCCGGATCGTGGTACACCTACGATGGAGATCAACTTGGTCAAGGCAAAGAGAATTCGCGTAATTTCCTTCTCGATAATCCAGATCTCAGCAATGATATTGAGACGAAGATTCGTGCACACTTTGCACCAACACCAATTGACCCTGAGCTTGTTGCAGCGGTTAATGAAGCAGCGGCAGAGGTTGATTTCTAATTTCTGCTAAAACTTCTACAAAAGAGATAGGTCTAGACGCTGACCCCTACTCAACAGCAGAGTCAATAGCGCTCATTGCGCTTGCCCCTCGCGCCAAGAGTAGGGGTGAGCTCTTTGCCCACCTGAAGAAACGTGGCGTCGCAGACGACGTTGCAAACGCTGTGCTATTTAGGCTGCAAGAACAAGGTTTGGTCGACGATGAAGAGTTTGCAAGGGCGTGGAGTGAATCGCGTCAGCGAACTAAGAAACTCTCGCGCAGAGTCATTGCGGGGGAGTTGCGAGAAAAGGGCGTAAGTACCGAGATTATTGAGATCGTTACTTCGGAGATTGATCCTGATGCCGAGTATGCAATTGCCTTGGAATTGGCAAGGCGCAAATTCCGCCCTATTGCACATCTTGATCCAGAGTTGATTCGGCGCAGAGTCCACGGCGCCCTGATGCGTAAGGGTTTTTCATCATCGGTTATCAACTCTGTTATGCGTGAAATCGGCGCCGCGTAGCCCCACTACGATTGGCGCATGGAATTGCAAGCGGCGCGTACTTACACAGTCGAAACATATGGCTGTCAGATGAACGTCCATGATTCCGAGCGCATCGCGGGCCTTCTTGACCAGGCTGGCTATATTCCGGCCCGGCCTGGAGAGCGGGCCGATATCGTCGTATTTAACACCTGTGCGGTCCGTGAGAACGCAGATAACAAGCTCTATGGAAATTTGAGTTTTCTAGCCCCAATCAAGAAGGCAAATCCGCAGATGCAGATCGCGGTTGGTGGGTGCTTAGCCCAAAAGGATCAGGCAACTATATTGAAGCGGGCGCCATATGTGGATGTTGTCTTTGGTACACACAATGTAGGTTCTCTGCCGGTTCTACTAGAGCGGGCGAGAATCGAAGAAGAATCTCAGATCGAAATCTTGGAATCCTTAGAACATTTTCCTTCTACCTTGCCGGCCCGGCGGTTTTCGGCTTTCTCGGCTTGGGTCTCGGTTTCGGTAGGTTGCAATAACACTTGCACTTTCTGCATTGTCCCAACTTTGCGCGGAATAGAGAAGGATCGACCCGCCAGCGACATTATGCGCGAGGTGCGCACGTTAGTGGAATCTGGGGTAATTGAGATTACTTTGCTGGGGCAGAATGTAAATGCCTATGGCGTAGATTTTGGGGACCGCCAGGCCTTTGCAAAATTAGTTACCGAGTGTGGGAAGGTCGAAGGGCTAGAGCGCGTGCGCTTCATGTCGCCACACCCACGCGATTTCACCGACGATGTAATTGAAGCGATGGCGCATTCTCCTAACGCAATGCCGCACCTGCATATGCCCTTGCAATCTGGCTCCGATCACATTTTGGCGCAGATGCGCCGGTCATATAGAACTGACCGTTACTTGGGCATAATCGAGCGAGTTCGCGCGGCTATTCCGGCTTCGCAGATAACCACCGACATAATCGT
The DNA here is from genome assembly GCA_025354785.1 of Actinomycetes bacterium. Taxonomy (GTDB): domain Bacteria; phylum Actinomycetota; class Actinomycetes; order Nanopelagicales; family Nanopelagicaceae; genus QYPT01. Next base: position 4,533 of record JANXME010000301.1, read on the forward strand.
GGGATTTCCGGGCGAAAGTGAAGCAGATTTTCAGGCGACCCTGGATATTTGCACGCAAGCCCGCTTTAGCGCGGCCTACACATATCAATATTCCAAACGCCCCGGTACTCCAGCGGCCGCAATGGATGGACAAGTTTCCGCCGCAGTTGTGGGGGAGCGCTACACCCGCTTGCACTCGCATCAAGAGAAGATTTCGCACTCTGTAAATCTGCAGGCGATCGGCAAGACAATGCAAGTTTTGGTAACTGAACATGAAGGTCGCCGCGATGCCGAGCGCGCCAAGATGTCGGGGCGTACCGAAGATTTTCGATTGGCACACTTTAACTATGACGAAAATAATCTAGCTCGCCCGGGAGATGTAGTAACAGTAAAAATTACGGATGCGGCCTCACATTTTCTGACCGGAGAGGGTGGGAATGTGCGTCGCACACGCGGGGGGGATGCCCATGAGGCTCTGACCGCAGAGCGGAAAATTGAGCCACTACTACTCGGAATGCCGGCGCTGAGAGTATGAGCGTTGTAGTTATCTGCGGGGCAACGGCTACTGGAAAAAGTGATCTGGGAATTGAATTAGCCAAGGCGCTAGACGGTGAGATTATCAACGCCGATTCCATGCAGCTCTATCGCGGTATGGATATTGGAACGGCAAAGTTATCAATGGATTACCGCCAAGGAATTGTCCATCACTTATTGGATGTATTGGATGTGCGCGAAGATGCCAGCGTTGCTTGGTATCAAAGCGCCGCGCGCGAATTGATTTCTGAAATTGAAGGTCGTGGAAAGCGCGCAATAATTGTGGGAGGCACGGGGCTCTATATAAAAGCAATCTTGGACGATCTAAATTTTCCCGATACCGACCCTGAGGTGCGCAACAGTTTAAATTTACTGGCTGAGAAAATCGGCGGGGTGGCAATGTTCGAAAGGTTGCAAAAATTGGATCCAGCAGCCGCCCTGGCAATTGATGCGCAGAATCTGCGCCGTGTAATACGGGCGCTGGAAGTTATTGAGATCACTGGTAAGCCCTTTACTGCCAGTTTGCCGCGCGAAAGAAGTACGCGTTATCCGCAGGCCAGACAATTTGGACTGGTAATGGATAGAACAACCTTGGACGAGCGAATATGTGCGCGCGTAGATTTCATGTGGGAAGCCGGTTTTGTGGCAGAGGTAGAAAGCTTGCTGAGCTTGGGTATCTTGGAAGGGCGCACCGCCCAATTGGCGTTGGGTTATGCCCAGATATTGAAATCTCTTACCGGAGCGATCGCGCAAGAAGAGGCACGAGAAGATACGAAAAGGGCTACCCGCCAATATGCCAGAAGGCAGGAGACCTGGTTTTCGCGCGACGAGCGAATTACTTGGATTTCACCGGTTCAGCCACGCTTAGAGGTTATTTTGAAAGGCTTGTAGGAACCTTTGGCGGAACCAAGCGCCACCATAAGCGAATAAACTCCACCGTAGATGAATACTCACGCGCCAATTGTGGCCACCTACGGTCATGGAACCGAAAACGATTTTGTAATTATTTTTGATCCCGAAAACATGCTCACTATTTCCGCGGACCAAGTCAGCGCGATTTGCAATCGCGCCGCCGGGGTTGGGGCCGACGGTCTGATACGGGCCACAAAGAGAGATGGTCGCTGGTTTATGGACTATCGAAATGGAGATGGCTCTATAGCCGAAATGTGCGGTAACGGAATACGAGTGATGGCTAAATATTTGGTGGAGCGCGGGGCGATGAATGAGGGAATCTTTGGCATTGATACTCGCGATGGCCTAAAACATCTTCGCGTGCCAGCGCAGGGGGACATTACTGTCAACATGGGTAAGGTCACGCCAGAAGAAGAGAAAATTTCGGTATCGGCCAATGGAAGAAGTTGGAGTGGATACAACATAAATGTAGGAAATCCGCATGCCGTTGTGGTGGTGGATTCCCTCGATGAGATTGGCGATTTGAAAAGCGCCCCAATAGTTACACCTGCAGAGGAATACCCCGAAGGCGTTAATGTGGAATTTGTTGAGTTCTTAGCAGGTAATGAGATAAAGATGCGGGTCTTTGAAAGAGGTGTGGGTGAGACGCGCTCGTGTGGAACAGGCACTTGCGCGGTAGCGTTGGCGGCGACGCTTTCGCGAAATGGAAAATTGCCGGCAAAGTGGGTTGTTTATCCCCCAGGGGGACGGCTGGAAGTCGAAATCGATCCGCATTACAACGCGATGCTGACCGGCCCTGCGGTCTTGGTGCGAGACGTTGATATATCCAAGTACTTGGAAGTTTAGGCAATGCCAACCAAGAAAACATCCAGCAAAACTTCTGACAGAGGGTCTGTTACGCCTGTCGATAATCAAGGTGATGACCAGTTTGAGGCGTTGCTGCGCGAGAGTGCGAAAGTGGCAGCCGAATTTGATTCGGGGGAGGAAGAGTCACAGCCTGAACTTTTAGAACGAAACGCGCTTCGCCGGATAAAGAGTTTTTCTACTGAATTGCAAGATATTTCCTCAGCTGAATATCGCCAACTGCAATTGGAGCGGGTTGTACTGGTGGGAGTTTGGACTGAGGGAACATCGGACATGGCGGAGAACTCGTTAATCGAACTTCGCGCACTTGCAGAGACTGCTGGCTCGGAAGTTATGGATGCGCTAATACAAAGACGCGATAAGCCAGATCCTGCAACCTATATTGGATCTGGAAAAGTTTCTGAGCTTCGCCAAATTGTGGTCGCAAGCGGGGCTGACACTGTAATTTGCGACGGTGAGCTTTCTCCTTCTCAGCTACGACAGTTAGAAGAGAAGTTGAAAGTAAAAGTTGTAGATCGCACCGCGTTAATTCTGGATATTTTTGCACAACATGCCAAGAGCAAAGAGGGCAAGGCTCAAGTTGAACTCGCCCAAATGGCTTACCTGCTCCCACGATTGCGCGGTTGGGGTGAATCCCTTTCGCGCCAAGTGGGAGGACGGGCTGCAGGTGGCGCGGGTATCGGTGGACGCGGACCAGGCGAAACCAAGATTGAAACCGATCGACGGAGAATTCGCGACAAGATGTCAAAGCTCAAAGGTGAATTAAAGGAAATGAAAATCTCTCGCGATACCAAGCGCCAAGAAAGGCGCCGTCACAATGTGCCATCGGTCGCGATTGCAGGTTACACCAACGCGGGCAAATCTTCACTCCTGAATGCACTCACCGGCGCGGGTGTACTCGTTGAGAATGCGCTCTTCGCAACCCTCGACCCAACTGTTCGCCAGTCCCAAACTAGCGATGGCCGAATTTACACTTTGACCGATACCGTCGGCTTTGTCCGACACTTGCCCCACCAACTAATTGATGCATTTAAATCGACTCTAGAAGAAGTTCAAGATTCGCATTTAATTGTGCATGTAGTAGACGGTTCACACCCAGATCCTTTCGAACAGATTCGCGCCGTGCGCGAAGTCATTGCTGATATTGGCGGATCGCAGATTCCAGAGATAATTGCTATAAATAAAGTTGATGTGGCAGATCCGGCGATGATTATGAATATATTGCGCCAAGAGACTCGCAGTTATGCCTTTTCCGCTCGTACTGGATTTGGAATACCTGGCCTCTTGCGCGCCATTGAAAACTCTCTGCCGATTCTCAATGTTGAGATTGAGAAAGTCATCCCCTACTCCCGTGGAGATCTAGTTAGCGCTATACATGAACGCGGGGAGATCATTAGCGAGGAATATTTGGCAGAAGGCACCGCTATTCATGCCAGAGTCGATGCGGGTCTGGCAAAACAGGTGCAGGATTTGGTTTGAGGCGCTTTTATGCCTATCTTGACCCAGTGAGACCAAACTCCTAGGTTTTGGGCGGGAATAATTCCGACACGCCGAGGGTTTTAACCCCTGATTGGTCTTAAATGCGCGAATATGCGCG
>JANXME010000082.1 GCA_025354785.1 Actinomycetes bacterium
CTTCTATGATCAGCGTATGGGAGCTGTTCCTTCTGGTGGAATTGGATTGACTGTTTCCGAATTCACTCCAGAAGGAGATGTGATTCAGGAAAAGACATTTGAGAAATTCAGAAAGAATATTAGTTCTATTACTAACAATGTGGATGGAGAATAAATTATGAGCGATCAGAGACCACTAGCGGACCTAGAAGCACTAAAGGCACGTCTTGAACAAGACATTCGTAGATCAACCAATCTTGATCCGGGTGGATTGTCACGTCACAGCCCTTTGGTGCGTAATTATGATCAAGTGCAGAGAGATATTGCTCAGGCTAAGACAGAGAACAGCAATGGCTAAGAAATCTAAGTTAAGAAATCAGATCAAGTCTTTGGTGAAGGAAGCTTCTATTGCTTCTGTCAGAACCAAGAAAATTGCGGATCCAAAACCTATAGTCAATTCTACTAATATTGTAGGATCTAATGGTACTCCAGAAAGTGCTGCTCTTCTCCACTACCTTCGTACCGGAATGGTGTTGATGAGAGAGGGTGTTCAAAAAGTTTCATATGGAACCGTTTGCCCGTTTTGTAAAGACCAGCATGTAGGGAAGTGCAAAAAGCAAATTGAGGCAGAGAAGTCTGGTGATACCGGATTTTCTAAAAAGAAGATTAAAGAAGATGCTTCAGTAGGTGCAGCAGACGCACAAGGTGCTCCAACCGCAGGTTCAGACTACCAGACTCGTTTGAATCCAGTTGGTAGAGTAAGTCCAAAAGAAATGAGAAAGAAGGCAAAGTCTGTTCGCGAATCATATGAACGTCGTATGGTTCAGCAGGAAAATCGCGTAATCGCTAGAAGAGCATCTACGACTGTTGGAGGAAGTTTTAATAGAGTTTTAACCGGAACCAAAGGAACTATTCACACTTCAGGGCAAGGTTTAGGTGGAAAAATTCATTTCATCAAGTGGGATGGTCAGAAGGGTGTTCATGCTCACAGGGCTGATGACGTTAAGAAACTACAGGAAGAAAATATCGTCACTTCTCTAGATGACCTAAAGGATATCTTTGAGTCTTATAAGCCTTCCGACAAACTAAAGGCACGCACCAAGTATTTGGTACAGCCCCAACTTAGTAAGGAACGTCAGGCAGCTCTGGCTTCTCGTAAACCAAAAAAGAAGGGTTATACTCCTTCCAGTGGAACACTTGGTTTAGCAAAGCAGCGCGCTGCTCAGATGAGTCACAACAAGAAAAAAATTAGTGAAGGATTTTTTAAAAAGAAGTCTAGTATTTCTCCTACGAAAACAAAAGAAGAACCTAAAAAATGGAAAGAATCTGATCAACCGCCAGTTTCCGGAGATTTTGAGTATCACCCCGGCTTGAAAAAATATTATACTAAGGAAGAACTAGAAACAACTAGAGATAAGAATGGTCATCAAGTTCTTACTGATAAAGGTATGAAACAGCTTGACGACTACAAGAGAGATCAAGAAAGAAATGCTGCTAGACGCGAATATCATAAACATCTTGAGTATGTGAGTAAGCCTGTTTACGGCGGCAAAAGTACAGAATCTTCACTGGAAGTCAAGGTGGGTCATGAGAAAGCCGCTGCGAAGGCTATGAGAAGGCTGCTTCGTGTTCATGAAGAAGTGGTCTGTGAAGTCCGTAATCCATATAAACCTCCACGTAAAGGTAGTGTTGCTTGGCACGCTGTAGAACAAAGAAAAAAAAATGACAACACCATAGAACGTTCTAAAGAAATTGATAGAATTGCTAAAGTGCCAGATAATTATCCGAAAAGAAAAGACTATATTCCCGAAAGCTTTCTTACAGAAACAAAAAAGAAAAAGTCATCTGGTAAAGTAAAGCGCAAGTATTTGGGATCTAAGAAAGGTCGTACTGCAACTGGTAAGCCAGCACATGCGATTGAAATTGATCCAAAACTGCACGTGAGCAATATTGCTAATCGTTTGACTGGCGCTATCAAGTAGTATGAATTCCCCCTATACAATATATTGCGATTTAGACGGTGTCCTTGTTGACTTCATGAGAGGTGCCCGCGAATCACTAAGTCATGCTTGGGACGATCCGACATGGAACACGCGTGAAAGAAAGAATCTACGCAATAAGATGATTTCTATGCATCCTCATTGGTGGGAGAATCTCCCACCAGAAAGAGATTTTGATCAGCTGTGGGGATTCATTAAAAATTTCAATCCTCATATTCTGACTGCATATGCAGAGTGGGATGAAGCTAATTCTAAGCACGGTAAGGTAGTTTGGAATCAGAAGCATCTTCACGTACCACACGATAAGTTTCATGTAGTGCTTAGAGAGAGCAAGAGATATTTTGCAAAAGACCATGATGGAAGTCATTATGGACGACCAAATGTTCTGATTGATGATTTTCCCCAGAACATAACGGAGTGGGACAAGGCAGGAGGTCTTGGAATACTACATACGAGTGCTGCCACTACTATTGCTAGATTGAAAAAATTAGGATTCAGTAAATGACTAACGAAGTACCGACACTGTATAACGATGCCGCCGATATAGGTCGTCTGAATGGCTTGCTAGACCAAATTACGTCTAAGCGTTTCTCAGATCCAGCGGTTGCAGCACAGGCTATCCGTGCGGCTTTAGACCTTCACGGCATTACACTCCCTAGAATGCCCGTAGAAGGCTCTCCTCCGACGACAGCCGACGGACATGCAGCACAGCTAGGGGTCGTTGATCGTGCGAACCCGGACATGTATAAAGCTCCTCGCGAGGGTGAGTGGTCTTGGAAGATCAAAGACGCAAACGGTCCAGATGGTGATTCGGATGATGATCTCCATCTATATATCGTGATGAACGTTGCAGACGAAAATGGGTTTGAGGGATTGATCGAAGTCTATGCTCAGGTTCTTGATAGTGAAGAACTAGAAGAAGTTGAGAACATGGATGATGTCACAGACAAAGACTATGAAGCCTTGGTTGGAGATATCGCCGGCGAAACAGATTATCTAGAGAAGCAAAGGCACATCAGTCGTTCGATGGGTGACAGTTGATATATGTTCGAAAATCTAAATGACGATAATATCATGCTTTATGCTGCGAAGTGTTATGATAAACCCAACGCGGTAATGAGTGAGTTTGAAGAAGATCTGAACAGGATATTATATTTGAAAAGACTTCTAACGAAGTATTATTCAACGAAGATTTTGAAAGACAGATTGATCATGAATCACATTGTAGTTCTCTATAATGTGTTTGGTGTCGAGGCGGCAACGCGGCTGCTATTTTATAAGTTGGAGGAAAAAGATTTAGATGTCGTCAAGCCTTTCTTGATGTTTCTTAATCTGCTTCCCGAGATTGTATATGGAATTAGAGGCACGGATGTGAGAACATCCGAAATAAAGTTAGATCAGGAAGCCATAAGATGTCTAAGAAACTTGCAAAAATCATAACAGAAGCTCGCGCCTCTGAATTTCGCGCTCATTCTCAATTGAGTACATCTAAAGGTCGCGCTCCCGGTCACTATCTAATGCGTAATGGCGTTGCTCTTCACAAAGAACCACATCGCACACAGACGCAGGCAATCCACGCATATAATGATTTGCCTAATCAGTCCGGCGTTAAGATTCATCACATCAAAGAAGATCTCACAGAAGAAATTCTAGAAGCAGCTAGTCTTGCTCCCAACGGAGTCAAAAAGGCAAGTAATCCTCTAGATAAGAATTGGTCATCTCGCGTTCAGCGCGATGCAAATAAGGGCGAGCCAACACAACCAAAGAAGCCAGTTGCTGTGAAAGAAGATGTAGAAGAAGAAAAATTAGACACAATTTACGAAGCACTAGATCACGATGTTGATCAATATGCTCATCATATTCTAAGTGCACATTCTGAAACTGATATGGATAGATCTAACGCACACAGAGATGAAGCACATAACGTAATGGGGAAAATTAAAAAGAACCATGGAGATGTCGGAGTTCGTTGGGCAAAAGCACGCGCTGCTGAACACATTGAAAATTACAATACATCGCAACGAAAGAAAGACATTTCTTCCCTCAAGCGTGTAAGAGGCATCAAGGAAGATGTTGTGAACGAAAATTATCGTATCGCAGCAACACACGGTATGGGAGCGGATGGAAAAAGCAATCTACACCACCCATTCCACTTGGGAAGAAGAACCGACTATTATCTACCAAGCAATGGAGATAAGTCTAGTGGTACTTATACACATATCGGTAAGACTCATTACAAAATTAAAGACGATCATACTAATAAAGTTCATACATTTAAATATTTTGATCGCGCAGGCTATAAGAAGATGATCGGTGAAGAGGTAATGTCAGTTGGACAGAATCCAAAAGAAGAAATTATTTCTGAAGGTAATTTCGTAGTCTATCATAATTCTTCAAAGCAGATTAAGCACGTAGAAAATACTCACGCAGCTGCTAAAAAGAAAGCTGAAAAATTAGGTTCTAATTATTCAGTTGCTTCACATTCATATTGGCAGGATCACATTAAAGAAGAAATTCTTGACGAGCTTAAAAAATCCACACTTTCTTCATATATCAAGAAAGCAGCGGATCATGCAGTAGATAAGGCATCAGAAGGTGGCTATAAGCACGCAAGATCAATGGACGATGATGGTGATGCTGGAGAAAAAGAAGATCACAAGGCATGGAAGCGTGTTCAAGGAATTAAAAGAGCAGTGAATAAATTGACTAAAGAAGAATTCTCTGTGTCAGTAGGGCAGGGGGATCCCGCTCACGTAACCAATCCAACGGATAACTACTCTGCTCAGAAGGGAAAGAAGTACATAAAGACTTTGATGGCTAGAAGGAAGAAGCCATGACAGAAGATCAGCTGATAGTAATTGTACCCAGCTTCACCAGTACCAAGTTAGACAAGAATTCAATAGTTCAAACTTTGAATGATCTTTTCTCTGGTCCTGTGTTCAATACGTTGAATCGTAGAGCAGCATTCATTGCTCAACTCGCAGTAGAGTCTGCTGGGTTCCATGCGGTTGTAGAAAATCTAATGTACTCTGGCAACGGGCTTCTACACACCTTCCCAAAGTATTTCGACGCATCTATAGTGAATCAATATGAATATCAACCTGCGAAGATTGCAAGTCGTGTTTATGCTAATCGTATGGGTAATCGCGATGAGACAAGTGGTGATGGTTTCAAATATCGTGGTCGCGGGTTTATTCAACTCACAGGACACGATAACTATGTCGCATGTGGACATGACATCGGAGTAGATCTAATTACAAACCCAGATTATCTTTCTACGGTAGTTGGAGCTTTTGCTTCTGCTGTTTGGTATTGGAACAAGCATAATCTAAATCAATATGCAGATGCAGACGATATCAAAACTATTACACATGTAATCAACGGTGGATATAATGCCCTTCCGGAGAGAACACTGTTTTACACTAAAGCAAAGACTATTCTAACCTAAATATCACCACAATGAAAGCATATCAACACGTATTCAGAACATTTGCCGGTAGAGACAATATAACTCTAGATTTGGGTAGAATTCTTTGGGCACTTGGCACATTAGTATTCTTCGCAATGTCTATTCACTCTGTGTGGAAGGGGCAACCTTTCGATGCAGTTGCATGGGGCACAGGGTTCTGTGCTATTCTAGGAGGCGGTGGTGCCGCTCTTTGGATGAAGAAGGATACAGAACCGGTCTATAAAGACCCAGAACATAAGGTATAATAATATGAGCTTGTTGACCAGTGCGATTCCTCTACCATATAGGATCCTTGGAATTGTTGTTATTTTCACTATGCTGACTGTTGGAAGTGCTTGGTATGGATACACTAAGGGGAGTGCTAGAGCAGACGTTGTGATTGCGCAGTATACTGCCGCAAAAGCAGCATAAGCAAATAGCATACAAGAAATACAAGTTAAGGTCGTCGATAGGATCATTACCCAATACGTTGATAAAGTTCGAGTCATACATGATAGTGGAGCACATAATGAACAAATTGCAAATAACGTTGTGCCTGATAAGCAGCAGCTTTCTAATGGGTGGGTGTACACCCACGATGCTAGTGCCGCAGGTAGAAATGCCGATGCCACCGGAAGTGCTGATGCGACTCCCTCCGGAGTTGAAGCCAATCAAGCCCTCGGGACCGTTGTCAACAACTACTCCGGCTGCCAAGAAACCAGACAGCAACTGATCAGTTTACAGAATTGGGTAATAGACACTAAAAGAAATATCGACGAACAAAACGCTAAAAATAAAAAGAGTCGATAAATGACCATTGAGCGCGTTGAGAATCGTGTAGCCGAAAATGAGAGAGACATCAAGGCTCTCCAGAAAGATTTGTCTGAAAGATTAATATCTCGCGTTACGGACAACGAAAGAGATGTCAGAGTCATTCAGAAAGAATCTGAAATGCAAAACAGGCTGTTCGTAAAGTTAGAAGAAACTGTTGTGAAGATTCAGGATCTTACTGAGTCAATGCACAGACTAATCACTATACATGATGAAAGAATCAGAGTCCAAGAAAAATCATTAGACTTGTATAGGATTGAAATGAAGAATGAGATAAAGGAGATTGAGGACAGAACCACTGCCGGACAAAACATGCTGTCTATAAAAATTGAGGCAGTTGAAACTAAAATCGAAGCTGTTGAATTGAAGATTCTAGCGAGACTTGAGCAGATGCAGCAGAGATGGGAAAGTTCAGATTCTCAAAAGAAAGCAAGCATCACCGAAAAGATTTCTGCTATCATGCTGAAAATCGAAGCATGGAAGTGGTTCTTTATGGGTATTATTTTCGTAAGTGGTCTTGTAGCCGGACATAACGACTTCCTATCCGGAATTATTCACTTCTTTATCAAAGTTCCATAATTTTACTATTACAAAAGTTTAGGGTATAATATAGTACCCTAAACTTTTTAATTATATTATGTCCGTCTACATTGACCGTAAGTATCTGATGTTTATCTCTTCTCGGATGAGTAATTTCACTACGAAGAAAGAAGATCTATACAATTTCCGCTGTCCGTATTGCGGAGACTCTCAGAAAAATAAAAACAAAAGTCGTGGATACGTCTATCGTAAAGATAATGACTACTTCTATAGATGCCATAACTGTGGTCTAGGAACTACTTTTGGTAAGTTTCTGGAGTTCATTGATGCTGGTCTATATAAGGAGTACATCTTTGAGAGATACGCCAACGGAGACAACAATCATTCACCCGTAGAGAAGCCAGTCCTTGCAGACTACCTTCCGGGACCAAAGCCAGAAGAAAGATTCAGAACTATGTCTACCATCGTTGGAGACAAGACCATTCAGGATCTACCCGATGGACACTACGCGAAAGAGTACATTCGTAACAGACGTATTCCAAAAGAATATTGGAGTGAGTTTGTATACACTGAGAAGTTTAGAGACTTCCTGAATACAAACTTCCCAGAGCATGATAAGGTAGACGTTCCTAACGATGCACGCATCGTTATGTTCTACACTGACAAGAGATGCCGTGTCACCAACGTGGCTGGTCGTGCTCTTGCCGCCGACAACCAGATTCGATATATCACAGTCAAGGTTCTAGATGAAAGAAAGGTGTTCGGACTCCACAGACTTGACAGAAGAATTAGGGTCTATATTACTGAGGGGCAGTTTGACAGTCTTTTTCTACCAAACGCTGTGGCTTGTGGGGATAGTAATCTACTTGGCATGGCTGATTATCTGAGACGTGAACATAACTGTGATGATATTGTTCTAATCTACGACAATCAACCGCGCAACAAAGATATTGTTAAGCAGATCAATCGTGCCGTAGAGAATGGAACTAATGTGGTGTTTCTACCATATGATCCTGAGACCAAGGATCTAAATGAAATGATCAAGTCTGGTGTGACCATAACTGAACTAAAGTCGATGATAGATAGTAATGTGTACAGCGGATTAGCTGCACAGCTGAAACTTAAAGAATGGAGAAAGTGCTAATGGATAAGATTGAAGTGTTGCCAGATGACATT
>JANXME010000345.1 GCA_025354785.1 Actinomycetes bacterium
GATGCAAATGTATCGCCAAGCGTCAGGGTTGTCAGTGTCTTTTGCAATTTAACGTAAGCACCGCCAACCGCGCCCACCATTGCGATCGTTGAAGCACCTATCGACAAAATATCCATAACCGTCATCAGTAAGCGTCTCCTAAAATTTCGGCTTCACATACGCCGGCTTGAATGAATTTGGCGCACCCGGTTTCAATGTGGGTCCAAGTCTTGGCGCAGTTGGCACAGGACTAGACTGAGTACCGGGAATACCCTTACCGCCCATCTTTGCCACTTTGCCGATTTGAGTTGTAGATTTCTCTGTCATAATTCGATTTTACCTCAAACTTTTCATTGGATCGGACTGTTTTCTATATTTCTGCAGTAATGCGTCAGTATTTAGGCCCTGTTCCATCTTGTGAATCATCAGCTGGCCCGAGTCCATGTCGGACACTCGCTCTTTCGGAGTATGCCCGATACGCACGCCAGTCGCTTCAAATCCACCCGCAATAGCCGCTTTGAGTATGGCCGCACCTTGTGAAGAATTAACTCCATTCTCACGCATAATGTCATTGTACTCTCGAATACCACCGCTAATCGGAATTGGGCCTTTCTCCGAAAGATATTCACCCCAACCGTAAGTTGGCCGGCCTTGACCTTCCTGGTGATTTTTAACCTCGTCGGATGCGTATGGCATCGCTCTACCAGTAAAGTCAGATTGCAAAACCGCGTCGGCGGATGCTCCATAGAATGGAGATAGCTTGGACCTGCCGTAATTCAGAACGTCCTTACCCATATTGCTAACCGCTTCAGACGGAACACCTTTGTTCATTCCCGATCGATAGCTATGAATTAGTGAACCTAGAAACTTAATCGGCGCCGCGGCGTTTCCTGTTATGTCTAGCGTTCGACCACCCCATTTGTACCGCAGGAAGTCAGACTTGCTCGGATCAGTCATATTAACTTGGTCCTGTTGACCTGTTGCGATTTGAAGACCCTTGTTTGCGAGCAAAGTTCCTGCCATGACCGCCACTAGCTCAACCGCGCGCTTTGTAGAATGTTCAAGTATTGCACGTTCGGCTGGAGTGGCATTTTTGTAGTTAACAGCAATCTTCGCCATTTTCACAGGATCACCTAACGCGGCTGCCCATCGACTACTTTCCAATGAACTTGCGAACATGACTTCACTGGCAACTGGGTTATGCAGGTCGCCCTTACCGGTAGCGTGATTTATCCATGACGCTAACATTTTGTTGAACTCGGCGTTATTCTTTAGTTCAGGGTACTTTTCAGTTATCCGATTGTACTCACTATCGAAATACTGATCACGGAATACCTTCAGTGCGTCCATCCCTCGGTTGCCCATTTTGCCAAGATCACCCATTAACTTCCCGTAACTCTGGAAGTCGTCGTAGGTTTTGTTTGGATCAATCGAAAGTCCGGCCTTGACCTTCATTTGATATCGCGGGTTATTCTCGATGTTCTGCATTGCCGCTTCATGCGTTGCACTGGAATACGCGAACTTGTATTGGTTGGCAAAGTTTGGCCAATAGTCTGCCCATGCGCTTGGGCGAAGGATATTTTTGCCAGCGTGAGTTATCATTCCGACCGCTCCATGGCCTGTAATAGCAATGGCATTCGGGAACCGCGTGACTGCCCGCATGAACCGCGCATACTTTGGCGATTGCGCATTGTCTAGCCACCGTTCTGCATTGTTCTTTGCATTCCTGTATCGGCTTTGTGCGACGAATAGATCACGCTTCAGTTGTTCACCATTTGCATCAAGTGTTGGCGCAGGTTTTTGCGGCTTAGTCGAAAAGTCACGTTTTGCTAACTTCGCTTCGAGTTCTGCCTTGCGCTCAGTCATTCGCTTAACCGCCGCCGCCGCCCGTGCGTCCTCAATCTCTTGTGGAGTTTTCGCAGGTTTTGCATCGTTCTTTAACTTGGCAATCTCCGCACGCATGGCATCTAACTTAGCC
>JANXME010000015.1 GCA_025354785.1 Actinomycetes bacterium
CCTGCGTAAGGCTACAGGTAATTGGAGTTAGACCCAAAACGGGACCAAACTTTGAAATTATTCAGTCTCGGCGTTCTTGGTGACCGAGAGAACCTGCACCCCTTGGGCCAAATCGACCAATTTCACACCCATTGAGTCGCGCCCAGTTTGTCGGACTTGCGTTGCTGGGGTTCGCATAACCGTGCCGGCAGAGGTGATCGCCAAAACCTCGTGCTCATCGCGTATAACTAAGGCGCTAACCAAGGTACCACGCGAGCCCTCATCAATCTTCGCTGCTTTGATTCCGATTCCGCCGCGACCTTGTAATCGATATTCAGAGAGCGGGGTCTTCTTGCCATAACCGCCGTCGGTGGCTGTGAATACAAAGAGGTTTGAATCCTGAGAATTAATTCGCGCCATTGTTAAGAGTTCATCTCCTGCCCGAAATTTCATTCCAATAACTCCGGTTGTAGAACGCCCCATTGGACGCAAAGTTGCGTCGTCGGCGCTAAATCTGGCCGACATACCTTTACGTGAAACCAATAGAAGCTCGTCGTCGTCATGAACGAGCGCCGCACTAACCACTTCATCGCCTCCCCTCAGGGATATCGCAATTAACCCTCCGGCGCGAGCGGAATCGTATTCAATCAGCGGTGTCTTCTTCACCATTCCGTTTTTTGTGGAAAGCACCAAATAAGGTTCTGATTCATAATTTTTAACTGAAAGAACCTGGGCAATTTCTTCATCGGGCTTAAAAGCCATCAAGTTAGCGACATGCTGTCCACGTGCATCTCGGCCAGAATCAGGAAGCTCGTGCACTTTACTTCGGTATACCCGACCTTGGTTAGTAAAGAACAGTAACCAGTCGTGAGTTGAAGCTACAAAGAAATGGTCTACGACGTCATCTTGTTTCAACGACGCACCTCTCACACCTTTTCCGCCACGCTTTTGCGACCGATATAGATCCGCGCGAGTTCGTTTGGCGTATCCAGTATGGGTGATGGTCACGACCGCATCCTGATCTGGAATGAGGTCTTCGGCTGAGAAATCACCTTCGCTGGCAATTATTTGCGTGCGTCGATCGTCTCCATATTTTAGGACCAACTCCGTTAGCTCAGTTTGGACTATTTGACGCTGCTTTTCTTCACTTCCGAGAATTGCGGTGAGTTCGACAATATCGGTCATCAATCCGTCGTATTCATCGTTAATCTTTTGACGCTCCAAAGCTGCAATTCTGCGCAGCTGCATATCCAAAATCGCATTGGCTTGTATCTCATCAACTTCCAATAATTTCATTAATCCAGTGCGCGCCTCTTCTGACGTCGAACTCGCGCGAATTAATGCAATAACCGCATCTAAAGCGTCGAGGGCTTTTAAGTAACCCAACAAAATATGGGCACGACGTTCCTTTTCGGCAAATCTATATCTGGTTCGTCTTACTATGACTTCAACTTGGTGGTCTATGTAATAGCGAACAAACTCATCTAGGCGCAATGTGCGTGGAACACCATCCACTAATGCCAACATGTTGGCCCCGAAAGTTTCTTGAAGTTGGGTCTGCTTATAGAGGTTATTTAAAACGACTTTCGGAATTGCATCATTGCGCAAAACAATAACTAAACGCTGTCCTAAACGCTCATTGCCTTCGTCTCGAACATCGGCAATTCCCTTAATTTTCCCTGCTTTAACTAGCTCAGCGATTTTGAGGGCTAAGTTGTCAGGATTGACTTGATATGGCAGCTCGGTAATAACTAGGCAAGTGCGTTTATTGATCTCCTCAATTAATACAACTGCACGCATAGTGATCGATCCACGTCCGGTTCGATACGCGCTCTCAATGCCAGGGCGGCCAACTATCAAGGCTTTAGTGGGGAAATCTGGGCCTTTAACAATCTTTAAGAGTTGTTCAAGCAGCTCTTCTGTTTTAGCTTCCGGATGTCCCAGCGCCCAAATCACTCCTTCTGCAATTTCACGTAGATTATGCGGTGGGATATTGGTAGCCATCCCCACCGCTATGCCGGCGCTGCCATTTACTAAAAGATTCGGGAAGCGGCTAGGTAGAACATTTGGTTCTTCTGAGCGGCCATCATAATTTGGCGAAAAATCAACAGTGTCCTCATCAATGTCACGCATCATCTCCATTGCCATCGGAGATAAACGTGCTTCGGTATAACGCATAGCGGCAGCTGGATCGTTTCCGGGAGAGCCAAAATTTCCATTTCCGTCAACCAATGGATATCGCAGCGACCAAGTTTGAGCTAAACGAACGACGGTGTCATAAATCGCGATATCGCCGTGCGGGTGATATTTACCCATAACATCGCCGACGATACGAGAGGATTTGTAATAACCTTTATCGGGTCTATATCCGCCGTCATACATGGCGTAGAGAACTCGGCGGTGGACCGGCTTTAGACCGTCACGAATATCAGGTAGCGCTCGTCCCACAATGACGCTCATTGCATAATCTAGATAGGAGCGGGCCATCTCCACTTGGAGATCGACAACCTCTATCCGATCGAAGTTCTTGCTGAGCTCATCCATCTTCTACTCTTGCCTACCTTTTCCTCTTTGGTTGATTTGCGGGACTAATATCAAATATCTAGAAAGCGAACATCTTTAGCGTTGCGTTGAATGAATAAACGACGTTGCTCTACATCCTCTCCCATTAGAACAGAGAAGAGGTCATCGGCTGCTGCGGCATCTTCCAAACTGACTTTGATCAAGACTCGGTGTTGTGGATCCATCGTGGTATCCCACAATTCTTTGGCTGGCATTTCGCCCAACCCTTTAAAGCGTTGGATTCCATCCTCTTTTGGAAGCCTTTTCCCAGCGTCGACTCCCAGTTTAATAAAACCATCACGCTCACGATCAGAGAATGCATATTGAACTGGCTCTTTGCCTCCCCATTTCAATTTATATAAAGGAGGTTGTGCCAGGTAAACAAAACCTTGCTCAATTAAAGGCCGCATAAAACGAAATAGCAGAGTCAATAACAAGGTGCGGATATGTTGTCCATCAACATCAGCATCTGCCATGAGAATAATTTTGTGGTAACGCAGTTTGGCGATATCAAATTCATCGTGTACTCCCGTTCCAAGTGCAGTAATTAGCGCTTGAACTTCGTTGTTTTGGAGTACTCGGTCGATCCGCGCCTTTTCTACATTTAGGATCTTTCCACGAATAGGTAGTACCGCTTGATAGCGAGAATCTCTACCACCTTTAGTAGACCCACCTGCTGAATCGCCCTCAACAATGTAGAGCTCGCACTTTTCCGGTTCGGTCCACTGGCAATCAGCGAGTTTTCCCGGCATTCCCCGGCCTTCTAGTAACCCTTTACGATTTCTTGATAAATCCCTTGCTTTTCTGGCTGCAACTCGTGCTGCAGCAGCGTCGATACTTTTTCGCAGAATGTCTTTGCCTTCTCCTGGGTTCTGTTCAAACCATGCAGTGAGTTCCTCGTTGATGGCTTTTTGTGTAAAAGATTTCGCTTCTGTATTTCCGAGTTTAGTTTTTGTTTGTCCTTCGAATTGCGGCTCTGCTAATTTGATGGAGACGATAGCGGTTAAACCTTCCCTCACATCATCGCCGGTGAGTCGATCTTCCTTCTTGCGGATAAAACCCCACTCTTCACCGAACTTATTTACAATGGAAGTTAAGGCAGTTCGGAACCCTTCTTCATGGGTTCCTCCTTCTTGGGTATTGACTGTATTGGCGAAGGTATAGACAGATTCAGAGAATCCCGCGTTCCATTGCATGGCTATCTCTAACGACATCTTGTTTTTACTATTTTGTGAAGCAGCCGAAAAGGCAATGATGGATTTATGAGTTTCACCGCGGGTTAGATTTAGATGTCGTACAAAATCGGATATACCGCCCTCATAGTGGTAGCGCACGTGGAGCGGAGCGCCCTTATCGTCCACGCGCCCAGGTCTTTCATCGAGCAAGGTAATAATCAAACCGCTATTAAGAAAAGCCATCTCTCTAAATCGAGTGGAAAGGATTTCAAAGGAATAGTCAGTAGTCTCAAAAATATCTGTTGACGGCCAAAAGCGGATTGTTGTGCCATTTTGCTCTGAAGGCTCACCTTTTTCGACCGGATTATTAGGTACCCCTAGCTTGTAACTCTGCCTCCATGTAAATCCATCACGCTTTACCAAAACATCTAGATCTGTACTAAGGGCATTTACGACCGAAATACCTACCCCGTGTAAACCTCCAGAGACTGAATAGCCACCGTCTCCAAATTTTCCGCCGGCGTGAAGAACTGTCATCACAATTTCAAGAGCGGATTTTTTGGCTGTGGGGTGGAGGTCAACTGGAATTCCGCGGCCGTTATCTATCACTTGTACGCTACCGTCAGCCATTAAGGTTACATTTATCTCTGAGCAGTAGCCGGCCAGCGCTTCGTCAACTGAGTTATGGACAACCTCATAAACTAGGTGGTGTAGGCCGCGCTCTCCGGTGGATCCGATATACATTCCAGGGCGTTTTCGTACCGCCTCTAAGCCTTCAAGGACGGTGATTGAGCTAGCTGTGTAACTGCCTGCTTTGGACGGCACTAGGACCCCTCTTATTGCTCAATTTACGGCTTAAACTCGCGTCGGCCAGGGCGCTGGCTAAGACGCTAAAAGAACTAAAGAGATTCTCCAACAGCCTTTAGAAGCCTTTTGGAGAGGTTTTCTTTAAAATTCCTCCGTTATCCTAGCGTGAAAATAGAATCTTTGGGGTGCAAATAAGCCTTAGGGGTGGCCTAGGGGGCGAGAAGTGAGCAGGGGTGAAGGTTCCTATTGGCTAGAAGGGGAAATACTCCTCCTAGCCGTAGGTATCTCGAGGACCTTTCGCCCCTCTAATTGTGCGTAACCCTTTTTTCCAAGATGGGGCGTGTGGGCCAATCATTGTAATTGAGTCAATTAGGACCCCGGGATCACTCTTTTGAATCGTGGCCAATAAGTCTGGGGCGATTATCCGCAACTGCACGGCCCAAGCAGTTGAGGAGGTTTGTAAAGTTAAATTGCCGTCAAGAAGTGAAATCGGAGTGGCGTGCGCAGAAATTTCAGGGCCTACCACTTTTGGCCAAAGAGAGAAGAGATTTCCTTCGGCGATTCCAGCTTTCCAATCTCGGTCCAAGATTAATTCGGAGAGAATATTTCCAACCAGGAGCGGGTCGC
Organism: Actinomycetes bacterium; assembly: GCA_025354785.1. Classification (GTDB taxonomy): domain Bacteria; phylum Actinomycetota; class Actinomycetes; order Nanopelagicales; family Nanopelagicaceae; genus QYPT01. Next base: position 5,151 of record JANXME010000015.1, read on the forward strand.
CGGCAACATTGATATTTTCTTTCACTGCCTTTCGACGAACTCTCTTTCCTGTTTGGAAGGAACGAAATAGCTCCAAAGTTAAATCTTTTTTTGTCATCCTCGCCTACTTGAAGTGATCCGGCCCAGTTGCACATAGCGTCGGTCTGTCTCTAGGTTTGAAGGTAAATCACTCTCAACCGCTGCAGTAATAATTGTCTGCTCCGCTGACTTAGTGGATAAAATCAAATGCTCACGCCTTTGAGTATCCAACTCCGCAAAGACATCATCGAGAATTAGAATTGGTTCGGCTCCTTCGCTCTTGAGTAGATTGAGAGCTCCTAAACGTAGCGCAATCGCAAATGACCAGGATTCTCCATGGCTGGTATAGCCTTTCGCTGGAAATTCTCCTAAATGCAGATCTAAATCATCACGGTGAGGTCCAATAAGAGTAACGCCGCGCTCTACTTCCTGGTATTGCACTTCGTCTAACTTTTGTTGCAGAGCGCTCTGGTTTGCCTCTAGGTTATTTGAAAGATTTAACGTCGAAGATTTGTAAGCGATAGTGGCCATTTTGTTCTCATTTAGATTCCTATAGTTTTCTCCAACCCAAGGCTGTAAAACTTCACAGAGCCTAATTCTTTGAGTTGTTAAATTAGCTGCCAAATTTAGTAATTGCTCATTCCATGGGTTGAGCGTACTCTGCGGAGCGCGCGTTTTAAGTAAGACATTTCTCTGTTTTACCACTCTTTCATAATCGCTAATAACACCAGCAAGGCGAGGAGATCTAGTGATTAGCAATCTATCTAGGAAGTCTCGTCTGGCGATGGGATCCCCGCGAACTAAATCTAAATCCTCTGGTGAAAAATAGATTGTTTGGCAAGCTCCCAGAATCTCTCTTTGGCTCCTCACTGGATTTTGATTCAAGCGGGCCCGATTGGCTTTAGTGATATTTATTTCTAAATCGATCTGTAATTTTCTTTCATCTCTTTCAACCTCTGCTCGAATAATCGCTTGGCTATTTCCAAGCAACACTAAAGGTTGATTTTGGGAGGTCCTATGAGACGAAAGAAATGAGAGGTAGATAATTGCTTCAGCGATATTTGTTTTACCAGAACCGTTGTCGCCAATAAAGGTGGTAATCCCGTCTGAAAAAGTCAGGTCTAACTGTGGGTATGACCTAAAATTGGTTAGCGAGAGCTGGTTTATACGCATTCATTTAAGAGGCATAGCGCATAGGCATTAATAGATATCGATAGTTCTCAATCGCTTCACCATCTTTTTGGTTCTTTCCTGTCAGGATGGCTGGCTTATTTGAACTTGTAAAAGTTATCTGCACAAACGCCGTGCCTACAGCCTGGAGACCGTCGGCTAGAAAGACTGGGTTAAATGCAATAGTGATTGGTTCCCCTGTCAGAGAGATCTCTAACGCTTCTGTCGCTTGAGCATCCTCTCCAGCGCCGGCCTCTAACTCTAAAGTTGAGTCCGCGAAAGAGAGACGTAAAGGAACGGTTTTATCGGTAACAAGTGCGACGCGTCGTACTGAATCTAAAAAAGGTGCCACTTCTACAACGGCTGTTGTGGTGACTGTTTGAGGGAGTAAATGTCGGTAAGGGGGGAATGTCCCATCTAACATTCGTGATGTCATTGATTTACCATCGCTAATAAATCCAGCTAAGCGGTCGTTATTTGTAAGAGGTGATAACGAGACAGATATGCTTTTAGCACCTGTTAAAGATTTAGTCGCTTCTGCCAAAGTGCGAGCGCGCAACAAAGCTGAGGTTTCCAAGTTTGGTTGGGTTGCTTGCCACTGCAACTCCCTAACCGCCAAACGGTATCTATCTGTTGCTGCCATGGTGATTGTGTCTTGGTTAATTTCTACATGTATTCCAGTAAGTGTTGGGAGTGAATCATCCCTACCCGCCGCAATAGCAACTTGGGCCACGGCGTTAGCGAACAAATCGCTGGCAATAACACCTGTGGTCTCAGGAAGTTCAGGTAAACTTGGGTAGTCGTTTAAAGTTAAAGTGGGAAGAGTAAACTTAGCTGTCCCGGAGGTAACTAAAACTCTTGATCCATCTAATTGCACTGTCACCGTTTTATTTGGAAGCGCTCTTGAGATCTCAGCCAATAATTTTCCTGGGACCAACACCCTGCCTGTTTCGTTGACATCTGCCGAAAAGTGACTTTTGCTTGAAGTCTCTAAATCTGAACCTGAGAGAAAAACTTCTTTGTTTTCAACCCTAATGTCGATTCCTAAAAGGGCAGTCATAATTGGTCGAGTAGATAGACTTCTAGAGACCCAATTAACGGCATCTGCTAGGACGTGTTGTTCGACGGTAAATTTCACGTCGCACCTTTCGTGTTAGGTAGTGACTCGCAACTCTCTTTTTGAGGGGTGCCTGTTTGAAAGTCTTTCATATAGTTCTCCACTCTTACCTTCTTAATAGATATAGATAGTCGTAGTAACTAAAGGAAATTTTGTGGATAAAAACCAAAAATCCTGACTAATTCGGCGATTCATTCTTTTTACCTTGTAGATAAAAGGCGAAAACCCTTAATAACCCGCCGCCCCCCCTTCCAAAAAACTTCATTTGCCGGCCAACTCACCTTTTCCACCAAACTTACCCACACAATTCGTCTAACTATCCACAGTTATCCACAACTTCTCCACACCCTGGGGGTAAAAGCCTCCAATTAGGACATTCTCCCCAAATCAACCGTTTTTAGCCTGTTGTTTGATCCGGTTAGTTAACTCGGTTACTTGGTTGTAGATACTTCGCCTCTCTGCCATCAACTGCCTTATTTTACGGTCGGCATGCATAACAGTCGTATGGTCCCGACCTCCAAAAAGCTGGCCGATTTTAGGAAGTGAGAGCTCGGTTAGTTCGCGACAGAGGTACATAGCGATCTGTCTGGCATTTACCAAGACTCTAGATCTGGAAGTGCCACAAAGGTCATCCAAAGTAAGACTGAAGTAGGCAGCGGTTTGAGCCATGATTGTGGCGCTGGTAATTTCCAACGAAGTCTCACTTGGAATTAGATCCTTCAGAACGATTTCAGTTAGCGATAAATCCACACCTTGCCGGTTTAAACTAGCAAATGCGGTAACACGAATAAGAGCGCCCTCCAACTCACGGATATTTGTGGAAATTTTACTAGCGATATATTCCAAAACATCATCTGGTGCATTGAGTTTATCTTGGGCTGCCTTCTTACGCAGAATAGCAATACGAGTCTCTAATTCAGGTGGTTGGATGTCAGTAATTAAACCCCATTCAAAACGGCTTCGGAGTCGATCTTCCAAAGTTGTCAATTGTTTTGGTGGGCGGTCACTTGAAATAACAATTTGCTTATTAGCGTTATATAACGTATTAAATGTATGAAAAAATTCTTCTTGCGTGCGCTCTTTATTTTCTAAAAATTGTATGTCATCAACTAAAAGAACGTCTAAATCACGGTATCTACGCTGAAAAACAGAAGCTTTGTCATCGCGAATAGAGTTAATAAAATCATTAGTAAATTCTTCGCTGGAAACATAACGAACGCGCACTCCACTATAAAGCTCCTTGGCATATGCGCCGATAGCATGAAGCAGATGAGTTTTCCCAAGCCCTGATTCTCCATAAATAAAGAGCGGGTTGTACGCTTTTGCCGGCGCTTCCGCCACAGCCACGGCGGCGGCGTGAGCAAAACGATTTGAGGCGCCAATTACAAAAGTTTCAAATATATATCGCGGATTTAATTGAGAAACTTCTTGACTTCGAATCGAGGGAGCATCAGCTCGACCCGTGCCTGATTTTGGAGGAACAAATTCAACCTCTACTTCTGGGGCCGGCGGGTTAGGAATTTCTAACCCCTCATCAATAGTTACAGCGATATTGGTGCGCTCGCCCAGTTCCCGAGTTAAAACTTCGCTAACAACTAATCGCAATCGAGTCTCTAATACATCCTTAGCGAAGGCGTTAGGGGCGGCAACTAAGAAATTTGTGGCCCCCGACCCCTGGAGTAGCCCTAAAGGCTTGGTGAGAGAGAGGAAGGCTCGGTGTTGGGGGGTATCAATCTGAACATCGGCGATAACTCGTGCCCAAAGATCGGCCAATTCAACCTGAGTTAACATCATAAAAACCTCTCCAAGATATACACAGAGTTATCCACAGGCTGTGGTCTAAACCTAAGGTTGAACCTCGTATCCCTGTGGACGATACGGGAAAAGTAGAGGGCTTTTGCCAGAAAAGCAAGTGGTTATCCACAAGATATAGGGCACAGTTCAGGGTGGTAGAGAAAAGTAGGGAGAAGTTCTCAGTTTGACCCCCATCCCCACCGACCTCTACCGTTACCCCTTCGCCCCATTTAATCCAATTTTTTTAGTTTCTAGGAGTTCTCATGACCAAACGTACCTTCCAGCCGAATGTACGTCGGCGCGCGAAAAAGCACGGTTTTCGTGCCCGCATGGCTACCCGAGCAGGGCGAGCTGTTCTCTCTGCCCGTCGCGCCAAAGGTCGCGCTCGAATCTCCGCATAACTCGAAGGTATTGGTGTTACCCCGGATTGCTCGACTAACCCAACCAAACGACTTTGCTAGTACCACCAAAAATGGGATCCGATTAAGTTCGCCATCTTTGGTGACCTATCTTTACTTATCAAAAGAAGATCAACCCGCAAAGTGCGGATTGATAATTAGTAAGAACACGGGAGGTTCTGTAGTGCGTCATAAGATTGCGCGGCAGATCCGCCATAGTTTAAAAGAACATCTTGCAACCCTGCCTAACGGGGCGTTTCTGGTTGTGCGAGCTTTACCAAACGCCTCTAAGAGCAAAGGGCGAAATATCAGCAACGAGATCGCTGGAGTGTTGTCGCAGCTGCTTAAGAAGGTAAATATCTCCAAATGAGAAGCGCACTTGTTTCAGCAATTAAACTTTATCAAAAATGGATTTCTCCAATGTTTCTAGCGCGTTGTAAATATTACCCGTCTTGTTCCTCGTATGCGGCCACAGCGATATCAGTTCACGGGTTCAAAGGTTTAGCAATGTCCGCCTGGCGATTAATTCGCTGCAATCCATGGTCACATGGTGGAGTTGACTACGTAAAATCTAAAAATGGTTCACTAATAAGCGGGAGCGCCACTACATGAGCAACATTCTAAACCCCTTGTATATCGCTGTTTCTTGGGTCATTATTATGATTCATAAATTGGTCTCTCCAATTTTCTCCCCAGACAGCGGAGTATCCTGGGCGCTATCGATTATTGGTTTGGTAATAATTATTCGAATACTGCTTATTCCGCTATTTGTAAAGCAAATTAAGAGTCAGCGGGCGCTCACCGCCTTACAACCTCATCTAAAAGCAATTCAATCTAAACATAAAGATGATAGACAAAAGCAATCCGAAGAGATGATGAAGTTGTATAAAGAGCATAAAACAAATCCGCTAGCTTCTTGTTTTCCAATTTTGGCCCAAGCCCCTATTTTCTTCGCCCTCTTCACTGTGCTTAATGGCATTGGGAAGAAGCCCCCGAGGGCCCATGGAGTTTTAACGATCGCTGACGTAAACAATGCCGCTCATGCCACGATTTTCGGGGCGCCAATCTCAGCGACTTTTCTTGGTTCCACTAACGGATCAGTGAAAATCGTTACCGTCTTTTTAATCGCATTTATGTCTATAACAACCTTTACAACACAGCGTCAGTTGATGGTAAAAGGAATGCCAAAAATGGATTCCAGCAACAATATGATGTTGCAACAGCAAAAAATTATGCTTTACGCATTCCCATTAATATTTGCAGTTTCAGGAGTAAATTTTCCGATCGGGGTTTTAATTTACTGGTCGACCACAAATCTTTGGACGTGGGGCCAGCAGTTCTATGTAATTAAGCGCAACCCAACCCCGGGCTCACCTGCCTATCTTGAGCTTCAAGCCAAACGGGCAAGAAAGAGTGGGATCGAACTGCCCGTAGAGAACCAAGAAGAGAGTCCACAGACTCCAGGATCCACCCTTGAGATAAAAGGGCAACGCCAGCAACCAGTTAAAAAGAAGAGGCCGAAGAAGAAATAGAAGAGTACAAATAGGATTATTCATACTAAACCCGACAATTGGGTATAAGGAGCGCAAGATGGAGCAGGCAGAGAAGATTGAAGAGGCACCCACCGCCTCTGGTAAGGGCGATAAAGAGAGTTCGCTGATCGCCAAATTAGAGGAAGAGGGCGATATCGCCGCGGATTATTTAGAAGGGCTCTTAGATATCACCGATTTGGACGGTGATATCGATATCGATGTCGAAAACGATAGAGCAGCTTTGGCGATTGTAGGCGGGAAATTAGGGCATTTGGTTGGGCGAGAGGGTGAGGTTCTTGACGCGATTCAAGAGTTGACCCGCCTCGCGGTGCAGACATCGACCGGGGATCGGAGCCGGTTAATGCTCGATATTGATGGATACCGTGCAGGGCGTAAGGCAGAGTTAAAGACGGTCGCTAAAGAGAGCGCGGAGAAGGTCCAAGAGAGCAAAAATTCTATAAAGTTGGCCGCCATGAATGCCTTTGAGCGCAAAATTATCCATGACACGATCCAAGAGTTGGGGTTAACTAGCGAATCTGAAGGCGAAGACCCAAACCGCTGCGTAATTATCTTCCCTTCTTAACCCTTTCGCCTACTACCCAGCTAGATTAACCAGCGATATAACCCAGTGGCGGAACCTTTAGTTTCACGTGAAACCCTCATTGAGAGATATTTTCCCCAACGGCGGGGCGAAATTGAGCGTTACGTTCAGTTTTTAACGGTTGAAGGAGCTTTACGAGGTTTAATCGGCCCCCGAGAGAGTAAAAAAATCTGGGAGCGACATATTTTCAACTCCTTACCGGTTTCTACCTTGATACCAAAAGGGGCTACCGTGATAGATCTTGGTTCCGGGGCGGGGTTACCTGGAATTCCGTTGGCCCTTTCGCGACCAGATATCACCATGGTTTTATTGGAGCCTTTGCAACGACGGGTTGATTTTTTAGAAGAGGCCTGTGGCGACCTTGGAATTAAGGTGGTTCGGACAAGGGCTCAAGATTACAAAATCCGTGTCGACATTGTGACTGCGCGGGCGGTCGCGCCGTTGGAAAAGTTAAAGGTCTGGAGTTGGCACCTTCTTGGTTCAGGCGGCTCACTTTTGGCCATTAAAGGTGAGAATGCTGCGGTGGAGGTAGCAACCGTGGCTGGTGCCCAACTCCATGAGATCGAGATGGATGGTTTGGCAGTAGGAAGGGTAATTTCCCTGCAAAAGGGTGCTTGAATGTCTCCATGGATGGTTCACGTGAAACAACTGCAGCGGGTGAGACTGGAGCTAAGGCAGAGCGGAACGTAATTGGGGTTCGAAGGCTCAAGGAGGCGATGGCAAAGCCTAAAAAATTGCGGATTTTCAGCGTCTCCAACCAGAAAGGCGGCGTTGGCAA
>JANXME010000069.1 GCA_025354785.1 Actinomycetes bacterium
CCGAGGCCATCGCCGCACATGCCCTGGGCGCAGAAATTCTCGGAATCTCACTTGTCACAAATGCTGCTGCAGGAGTAACTGGTGAAAAACTCAACCACGATGAAGTAATCGCCGCAGGCAAGGCCGCGGCAGATCGGATGGGCGCACTTCTCAAAGGTGTGATCCCGAAACTACTCTAAGTTCATGAGAGCCGAACTACTCGCTGAAGTCGCCGCGTGGATCGCTGATGATCCAGACGAGAAAACTGCAGGGCTACTGAGAGATTTGGTTACCCGGGGCGATGAAAAGACGCTAGAAAAATACTTCGCCGGCTTCCTGCAATTTGGTACCGCCGGTTTGCGCGGGCCCATCGGACCTGGACCTTCCTGCATGAATCGCGCAGTTGTTGGTCGCACCGCCGCCGGTCTTGCGAAATATATGAAAGATCGTGGACTCAATAGCGTCGTAATTGGCCGCGATGCGCGGTACGGGTCCGAGGATTACACATTTGAAACTGCAGAAATTATGAGCGGTGCTGGAATGAAAGTCTTCATTCTCCCTCGACCGCTTCCCACTCCTGTGCTGGCTTTTGCTGTTACAGAAATTGGTGCAGACGTGGGTGTCATGGTTACGGCAAGCCACAATCCTCCGCAAGACAATGGTTACAAGGTCTACATCGGACCAACTGCTGATGGAATTAACTATCGTGGTTCACAAATTATCTCCCCCACAGATGGATATATTTCAAAAGAAATCGCTGCCATTATTTCCCTCTCGTCCCAACCCCGAGGAAGTAAATGGATAATTCTGGGAGAAGAAGTGGTGCAGAAATATGTTCATCGCACCGCCGCTCTTTGCAAAGCCCCAGGAGATCTCAAAATTGTCTACACCGCGCTTCACGGCGTGGGAACGGCAACAATTCAACGGGTTTTTCATTCAGCAGGGTTCGCCTCACTTATTCTGGTTGATGCCCAAGCCCAGCCAGATCCCGATTTTCCAACGGTTGCATTCCCCAACCCCGAAGAACCCGGGGCTATAGATCTAGCCTTGGAGACTGCTCGCACTTTTGGCGCGGACCTAGTCATTGCCAACGACCCCGATGCTGACCGGTGTGCGGCCGCAGTAAATGATCCCTTGACAGGTTGGCGGATGTTGCGCGGGGATGAACTCGGAGCGCTGCTCGGCGAATACATTGCACGCAACACGAAGTACGGCATCTTGGCTAATTCGATCGTCTCCTCTTCAATCCTAAAGAAAATCGCAGCTCATTACAAATTAGATTTTCAAGAGACCCTTACTGGATTCAAATGGCTGGCTAAGATTCCAGGACTAACTTTTGGTTACGAGGAGGCACTGGGCTATTGCGTAGATGCCGCCTCGGTCAACGATAAGGATGGGATTTCTGCAGCGCTAAAGCTCGCCCAATTGGCAACTGAATTATCGCGTGAAAACAAAACGCTTCTCAACTTGCTGGACGAAATATGGGCACGGCATGGTTTCCATGGCACCGAGCAAATTTCAGTTCGAATTAGCGACATGTCGAAAATCCCTGTAATGCTCGCCAAATTTCGCACTAGCCCGCCATCACATATCGGTGGTCGCCCAATCAACGCTATTGATGATCTACTAGCACCTAAAGATGGACTACCTCCAACGGACGGAGTGAGAGTTTGGCTAGACGGAAATGTACGAATCATCATTCGTCCTAGTGGAACCGAGGCGAAAGTGAAATGCTATATAGAAGTTATTACACAAGGGGTAAATGCACGCGCTGATGCCGCATCCATAATCGCCTCACTGAAGCCCGATCTAACCGCGCTTGTTGCAGGTTAAACAATCCGACTGCCTTTCTAAAATTCGTTTGCGCTATCCGTTGTAATTTGCCAGCCTGCTTCCTATCCTTATTGGGTTCGCTAGGGGAGGCGATATGAAACAAGCTTTAGGAAACTTTGCCATCAAACACCCACGCCTGGTTATTCCGGCAGGTTTTTTGGCTGGGCTAATCGTAGGATCGGGTGCCCGTGCCTGGATGCGATGGATATCTACCGATCCCGAATTTACGTGGGGAGGCACCTTAGGCATAGTAATTGGATTTGCAATATTTGGCGCTGTCCAAGGCGCTGTTTATTTGGTGCGAAGCAAAGAGCGCAGGCGCTGGGTCATAATTCTGGCGCGCATTTTGGGCACGGTATTTAGTCTCCAACTATTCGTTGCTGCTGGTGCCATCATGTTCCCAACAGTCTTTCTGCTTTCTTTGGCGATATGGCGTAAAAGTTGGATAAAATTGGCTCGAATATTCTTAGCCGCGCTCGGCGGGCTCATTTGGGTACTCATCATAAAAACGCAGATTCTTGACTACTATGATTGGAACATCGCCACAATTGGAAGAATTCTTCTCTTTGGCCTTATTTACGCTTCAATTATTTGGGCGCTGAAGTCCACCGTCAGCCCACACGCGGTAAAATCTGAACCAAATGGCATAATCGGAACTGCGGTTTATCCTAAGCCTGCTAGCGAATCTGCGGCTTACTAGGCGTTATAGCCAAAATAAAGCCATAAATCGGAATTAGAAGAAACCAACCGCTTTTGCCCACGTCGTGCATTCTTCTTACCGCAGCGGCAAGGGTCGGGATCAAGGTTGCAAGTGAAACCAGGTTGCCGGCGGCGTCATTAATAACTATTGATGCAATTATGGAAGCCAATGAGCCTGCCAGAACGAAATACCAATACTGGGACCTCGTTGATACCCCTGAGAAATCTGCAAAACGATTAAGTCCATCTTTTACTGCGTCTACTATTCCTACCTGTCCATTATCCATGTCATCACCTTATCCCAATCAAACGGCTGGCTTCATCCCTGCGGAAGTAGTACCAGATAAGCCATAATCCAATGTGTAGCGTCAACTGCAGCAACGCCAATATCGGCCTTGAAGGTACTGTTTGGCTCCAGCTTCCAATTCTTGCCATCGCTAGAAGTCGCAAAGTGAGCGCCATCAGGGCCGGACCACAAGTATGTTGTTGTGGGCGTAATAAGAACTGTCGGATCGTAAACATTTTTGTCAGGTCCGATGCGGGCAAGCCTTATTCCGGCTTCACGTTTGAAATTAATACCGTCGGAAGATACTGCAGAAAGTATTGACGTATCCGGGCCACTTGCCAGTTGTCGAGTCAGTTGCATGTAATAAAGCCGATAGCTTCCATCGGGCAATACAACAACAGATGGATCGACTGGAAGATTCGGCGGAAAATTGTCTCCGGGCAGATTCTCAACATGGACCTTCTTATAGATCCACTTGCCAGGCGCCACCTGTATTGCTACGACTATATGATTACCTTGGAAATTGACGTAATAACAAAGCAGTTTTTTATCACTACCCACCACCAAGTTTGGAACTCCCGCTTGGTCGTTTAATATTTCCCCAGTCGGAGAAAAGGTC
>JANXME010000158.1 GCA_025354785.1 Actinomycetes bacterium
AGGAACTTTCCACGTGGAGATGAACTTCAGATTGAGGAGGCGCAGATGAGCAACGAAGATAGATTTGCCTCTGCCCACGAGTTGGTGCGCGAATATGCACAACTCGAAGCCGCGATGGCTGATCCCAGTATCCATAGCGACCAAGGCAAAGCCCGACTCTTAGGTCGGCGTTACGCACAACTAGGTCCAGTTGTTGCCGGATTTCGTCAGTGGCGATTGGCCGAAGACGATTTAGCCGCGGCAAAGGAACTAGCGCAAAGTGACGCGGATTTTGCCAGCGAACTTCCTGCTCTAGAAATAGCGCGCGATAGCGCAGTCACTCGTTTGGAAGAATTGCTATTGCCGCGCGACCCAAATGATGATCGGGATGTAATTTTAGAAATTAAGGCCGGCGCTGGAGGGGATGAATCGGCCCTCTTTGCCGGTGACCTTTTGCGCATGTACCTGCGATATGCAGAGAAGCAGGGCTGGAAAACTGAAGTATTAGATGTAACCGAGAGCGATTTGGGTGGCTATAAAGACATTTCTATTGCAGTGAAATCACGCGGCGTGGCAGAGCCAGGGAAGTCACCTTATGCGCGCTTAAAATTTGAAGGCGGAGTCCATCGAGTACAACGTGTGCCTGAGACCGAATCACAAGGTCGTATCCATACTTCTGCAGCTGGAGTTTTAGTACTGCCTGAGGCTGAGGAAATTGATGTAGAAATCAATATGAATGAGTTGCGAATCGATGTTTACCGCTCTAGCGGTCCTGGAGGCCAGAGCGTAAACACCACGGACTCTGCGGTGCGAATTACCCACATTCCTACCGGAATAGTGGTCTCGTGCCAGAACGAGAAGAGTCAGTTGCAGAATAAAGAATCTGCCCTGCGCATCTTGCGGGCACGCATCTTGGCCGCCGCACAAGAAGCGGCAGATGAAGCGGCTATGGCAGAGCGAAAAAGCCAAGTGCGCACGGTAGACCGCAGCGAGCGAATCCGCACTTATAACTATCCAGAGAATCGAATCAGCGATCACCGGATCAATTTCAAATCTAGCAATTTGGATGCAGTTTTAGGCGGAGATTTAGATGCACTAATCCAAGCTCTGTTAGATGCGGATAAGGCCGCCAAGTTGGCATTCACGCATTAAGTTGCGAGCCGCCAAGTTGGATAATTGAATTGGACGATGATGGATTACAGAAATGAACTACAACGGGCCAAATTAGAGTTTGCGAAAGCCGGGATTGACGGAATTGACGCTGAATTATTGCTGGCGCATTTATTGGGAATCTCGCGCATGGAGTTGCACAACAGTGTGAAATTGGAAGAGGCGCTCTCGCAATTTGAAGATCACTCGATAATCAACGATCAATTTAGCGCCGCGTGTGCCAAACGACTTACTAGAGAACCCGTTCAATACATCACGGGGGAAGCTTACTTTCGAGATCTCACTTTGCAAGTGGGCAAAGGCGTTCTTATTCCACGTCCGGAATCTGAACTTCTGGTTTCGCAAATTTTGACCCACCTTTCGTTACGCCAGAAAACGACCAGCGTGATTGATTTGGGATCGGGCTCTGGAGCACTTGCTTTAGCGATTGCCAGCGAAGCGCCAAACTCGCGCGTAATAGCGGTGGAATCCGATCCCGAGGCCCTCATATGGTTGCGCAAGAACGTGGAAATCAGTTCTGCGCAGGTTCGAATTGTTGCTGAAGATGTTTCAACCGCATTGAAAGGGGTCAAGGCGGATCTGGTGATTGCCAATCCACCATATATTCCAAATGGTCAAGAGCTACCTTTTGAAGTAAAGAACTATGAGCCGCATTTCGCTCTCTTTGGCGGCAGGACTGGAATGGAAGTTCCGTTGGTATTTATTGCTGCTGCGGCGCGCTTATTGAAAAGTGGAGGCCTATTAGTAATTGAACATGGAGAAGATCAAAGTGAATTGATGGCAGATGCCCTAGCCTTAGATTTCGCGGAGATAAAAGTTCATCTTGATTTGAACCAACGCCCTCGATGGACGAGTGCAGAGAGGCGGGGCTAGTGGGACAGGAAATTGATCTTAGAGAGGGCGACTTTGCCAACCATGTTAAGAAAGCGTTGGCCTATCTGCGCTCTGGCTACATAATTGTTGCGCCTTTGGAAAACTCCTATGTCTTTTTAGTCGATGCTTTCTTGCACGATGGCGTTCGTGCCATGCACGTTCTACGGGGCGATGACCTGGGTGTGGCTGCGCAAGTTTTGGTTTCTAGTACCAAAGTTTTGGATGGGATAGCTCGTGAAGTTTCGGATGACGCACGAAAACTGATGGCTGCTTTTTGGCCCGGTCCACTCTCCTTTTATTTAGCACCGCACCTGGGGTTAAATTGGGATTTAGGCGACGATAAAGAACTCGATGAAATTTGCGTAAGGATTCCTTCTGCCAAATTTGTACTGGCAGTTTTAAAAAAGAGTGGTCCACTTGCTGTGGCTAGCGCCGCACGAGCAGGGCAACCGCCGATCTATGAGGTGGGTGATATCTCTGCGCTGGATTCAGATCTGGCGGCAATCTTTAACGCAGGCGAATTGGCACCGGGTAAGGCGACAACAGTTATTCGGGCAGGAAGCGCCGGAATTGAGTTAGTGCGTGAAGGCGAAATTTCCTTTGAAGCGTTATTAGCGGTAGTTCCTGAGATTGAGCGTGAAGCAATAGGCTAGCGCCATGTCAGTAACTCCTTTTTACGGTCCCGATTTCGATTTTCTCACCGAGCAAGATCCGGATATAGCAGAAATCTTGCTTTCCGAACTTCATCGACAACAAAGTGATCTGCAATTAATCGCCAGTGAGAATTTCACTTCCACCGCGGTTCTGGCCGCGATGGGATCGACGCTCTCTAACAAATATGCAGAGGGTTATCCCGGAAAACGTTATTACGGCGGCTGTGAAGAGGTAGATAAGGCTGAAATTCTGGCAATTGAAAGGGCTAAATCTTTATTTGGCGCAGAGCATGCAAATGTGCAACCTCATTCTGGAGCCAGTGCAAATATTGCCGTTTATGCAGCCTTTACGAAACCTGGAGATACTGTTTTGGCGATGTCGCTTCCACATGGAGGACATCTCACCCACGGCTCAAAGGTTAATTTCTCTGGTAAATGGTTCAACGTCGTCTCTTACGGAGTTCGCGCCGACAATGAATTGATTGATTATGACGAACTGCGCGATCTGGCCATAAAGAACAAGCCGAAGATGATCTGCTCGGGGGCCACTGCCTACCCCAGTTTGATTGACTTTGAAAAAGTGCGGGAAATTTGCGATGAAGTTGGAGCCATCATGTGGGTGGACGCGGCCCACTTCATCGGCCTGGTAGCAGGAAAAGCGATTCCATCTCCGGTTCCCTTCGCCGATGTTGTCTCCTTCACGACACATAAAGTATTACGCGGCCCGCGCGGTGGAATGATTTTGTCTAAATCCGATCATGCGGCTGCAATTGATAAAGCGGTCTTCCCAGGGATGCAAGGTGGCCCGATCATGTCAGCAATTGCAGGCAAGGCGGTAGCGTTGAAAGAGTGCGCTCAACCCGCTTACCAGCGATATGCCGAAAGCGTTATTGTCAACTGCCAGGAATTGGCGGCTGCATTGGAGAAGGAGGGCATGCGAGCAGTCTCAGGTGGAACTCAAACTCATTTAGCCCTAATAGATATTCGAAGTACAAATGTAAATGGCAAAGTTGCAGATCAGCGTTGTGGGTTGGCTGGCATTGTCTTAAATAAAAATGCCATTCCATTCGATCCAGAATCTCCCGCGGTGACAAGTGGAATTCGAGTGGGCTCGGCTGCTACAACGACACAAGGAATGGGTAAGGCGGAGATGAGAGAAATAGCCTCCTTCATCGCTCGTGCTATAGCCACGGAAGATGAAGCGGTCTTGGCGAATATTCGCCAGGAAGTTCACGCCCTCACTGCGCGCTTTCCGATTTATACGAAATAAAGATTATCCCCACCCCGTCCAATGCGTGATTACTTAACAACAACTCTTATAGCGGCAGCGCTTTGTTACTTGGTTACTCCCTTTGTGAAAAATATGGCGGTGCGTTTTGGGGCAGTGGCAGATATAAGAAGTCGCGATGTCCACACTCTTCCGACGGCGCGCTGGGGCGGTCTGGCGATGTGGATCTCCATGTCGATAACGCTGTTGATTGTTCGCCATCTTTCTTTAGTCGGAAAGTCTTTTGATCACGAGCTGCAAGGCATCTTTCTGGCAGCAACCTTTGTGATTTTGCTCGGCATGGCAGATGATCGCTTTCAATTGGACGCGCTCACCAAGTTGGCTGGTCAAGCGTTGGCTGCGGGAATCTTGTTGCTTTACGGTATTCAGATTCTCTGGTTGCCAATCAACGGCGTAATTACGTTGCCGCAAAGTATTGGGCAATTGGTTACGGTCTTAATCGTGCTGGTCACGATAAATGCGGTTAATTTCATTGATGGGCTAGATGGGCTAGCGGCCGGAATAATCGCTATCTCTGGCGCGTCTTTCTTTGCCTTTGCTTACCTGTTGGCCGTTGTGAATGGCTTCAGTCGGGCCGGCTCTCCCTCTCTTGTCACGGCGATTCTGGTAGGCGTCTGCATCGGATTCTTGCCGCACAATTCACATCCGGCCAAGATTTTTATGGGCGATTCTGGCTCTATGTTTCTTGGGTTGCTCCTTTCTGCCGCGGCGATCACGTTAACCGGACAAGTCGATGCCAACGCCATCTCTTCGGAGAATGGCGGGCCCACCTTGTTGCCGCTCCTTTTGCCATTTGCCGTCCTGGCAATTCCACTCATTGATTTAATACTTGCAATATCCCGTCGTGCCAGAACCGGACGTTCGCTCTTTGCTCCTGACAAAGAACATTTACATCATCGGTTGCTAGGGGCTGGAATATCACAGCGCCGAACTGCAGTGATTATGTATTTTTGGACGGCCACAATTGCAATCCCGGTCACGTTGGCCGCCTTTGCGCCTATTTGGATGGCGATTGCTGCCTTTGTGCTTTTCGCGATAACCTCCTTTTTTCTCTCAAGGTCAGCGAGGGTCAGCTCATCGAAAAGCTAGAAAAATCTGTAGAGGTCGAACTCTGGCGCGGCGCAATAATTCCAGCCAGTGCGATCGGCGTCGTGGGAGTCTTGGGATCTGCCATGGTCCGCGGGGCTTCAGGTTTGAGAGGAGGCGCTTTAGCCATGGCGATTGTCGTAATCTTTCTCGCCGGCCACCTGGCAGTGTCAAAACTTTCGACAAAAATGGACCCGATGATGACTTTGGTCCTGGCAATGATTTCCTATTTCACCAAACTATTGGTGCTGGGCGCTTTTTTGCTTGTAATTACCAAACTGACAGCGCCATCCACTTTTGACCGCAAGAGTTTCGCAGTGGTGGCTTGCGCGATAACCTTTGCCTGGTTGGCTGGGGAAATTAAGGCGTTCTTGAAGTTACAGCTTCATATGCCGCTACCAGGTAAAGCCGGCTCTAGCTCGGATTCCAAAAGAGATGAGGGAGGAGGGTTAAATGGCTAAAGCCGATGATGGCGCTTTTTGGTCGATTATTGCCTACCTAATTTCTGGTCTGGTTTTCTGGGGTGGGGCTGGGGCAATCGCCGACCACTTCTTCCATACGCACATTCTCTTTTTAG
Source organism: Actinomycetes bacterium (assembly GCA_025354785.1). Classification (GTDB taxonomy): domain Bacteria; phylum Actinomycetota; class Actinomycetes; order Nanopelagicales; family Nanopelagicaceae; genus QYPT01. Next base: position 5,627 of record JANXME010000158.1, read on the forward strand.
TGGGGATGTTGGTGGGAATGAGCGCTGGGTTATGGCTTATTTGGCTCCGTTTTATTCGGCAATAGATTTTGCGAGTTTGGCAATTGGCGCCCTAAGGCTCTAAGTTAAGCCCCGAAGGCCCAAGGGGGCGCTGCCCAAATATCCCTCAAATATCCTAAGAGGAGTTCGTTTTGCTGGTTCTGCTGCGTAATTCGGGAGAAGGATTCGAGCCTCCGAGCAGCGCCGACTTCGTCTTTAAGCCGATTTTTGGCGATAGCATTTTTTTTACTAAACCTGTTTTCTTAGTCGCCCTTTCCGTAATTTTGATCTCCACATTCTTCATTTTGTCTGCCCGCAAAGCCGCGGTGGTTCCATCCAAAATGCAATTCGCGGGCGAAGCGGTTTATGGCTTTGTGCGAAATACCATTGGTCGAGAGGTTATCGGACCGGAATTTATGCGTTTTGTGCCCTTCCTTTTTACCGTCTTCGTCTTTGTGCTAACTAACAATATTTTTGGAGTTGTGCCGCTTCTGCAATTTCCAACTATGTCGCGAATCGGATTCCCAATTGGAATCACGCTGGTCAGTTACGTGGTTTATCACTGGGTGGCGATTGGCAAGCATGGCTTCTTCAAATATATGAAAGACATCATGTTCATGCCGGGGATTCCCAAGCCTGTTTATTTGATTTTGACACCGGTGGAGATTGCAACATATTTCATTACGCGTCCTCTCACCTTGGCTATGCGACTCTTTGCCAACATGTTTGCCGGTCACCTCTTATTACTCATCTTTACTTTGGGCGGCGAGTATCTCTTAACGAGCGGGCTGCTTATGAAGTTTTTGAGTCTATTTTCCTTTAGTTTTGCGGTTGGACTGAGTTTCTTTGAATTGGGTATTCAATTTCTCCAGGCATACATCTTTACCCTCCTAACCGCGCTTTACATCGCCGGAGCACTCGCCGACGAGCACTAATACATGAATGCAAACCAAGAGAAAACTAAATAGATACCCTAAATAGATTTGGCCAGACCACCGTTTGGTCAACACGTGAAAGGAAAGAGATATGACAGGTACTCTCGCAATTGTGGGCTTTGGCCTATCCACCATCGGACCCGGTACAGCAACTGGTCTGATTTTCGCAGCCTATATCAGCGGCGTAGCTCGCCAACCAGAAGCCCG
>JANXME010000135.1 GCA_025354785.1 Actinomycetes bacterium
TTGCCAGTAACTTGACTTTTGCCAAAGTATTAATTGTTGGAGCCTTGAGGTTGCCCGTCCAAGGTGCGCTAATAATCTTTTGCAGGCTCGTCCGATTGTATTCAAACGACAAAGCTGTTGCGAAAGCCGTATCAAATGTGGCTGGGTTTTTGCTTGCCCGCTTTGCGGCGAGCAGTGAATCTTTAGCCAGCGCGATTTGTGCGACCAATTGGAATTCATACGGCTCATAGATGGAGTCGATTCCGGCAATGTCTACTGCCCAAGCGGCTTTTATTGAAACCTGCACTGCGGCCGCAGTGGCCGGATCTTGATTGGCTCTATTGATTTGCGAGATATAAATCTCGCCTAAGGACTCTTCAATTTTTAACTCGCTGGCCAACCATGCTTTGAGCTCTGCCGATGTACCGGTAAGCGCGGATTGAATATTCTCAATCACTAAAGAGGTGTAAGGCGTCGCGGAGGCAGTAGGTATATTTAGTGAAGTAGCAAAAAGCAAGGTTGAGACAAGAAATATCTTTTTCATAGATTTAGGCTAATGCGAATAACTCTGATTGGGGTAGGCGGTTGTGAAGTATATTTGGTCACAACCAGCCCCTTCAATTTCAATGCGTAAGAGTGAAACGCTTTAGCGCTTTAGGTGCCCACCAGTTTCTTTCACCAAAGAGGCGCATTAGGGCGGGCACCAACAGCGCGCGCACCAAAGTTGCATCCAAGAGAACGGCGAAGGCAACTCCCAGACCCATCATCTTTATCGAGGTAACCCCGCTTGTAACGAAAGCGGCGAAAACTACGGCTAGCAGTCCGGCCGCGGCGGTAATGATCCGAGCCGATCTCTGCAGACCGGTGGCAACTGATTCGATATTGGATTTTCCCGTGAAATGCTCTTCGCGGATTCGCGAGAGTAGGAAGATTTCGTAATCCATCGAAAGTCCAAAGACGACGACTGCCACCAAGATGAGCGTTCCGGTATCGAGAGTTCCTGTCAGCGTGAAATTGCCGAGCAAAAATCTTAGATGTCCATCGATAAATATCCAGCTGAGCAGACCCATTGTCGCGCCCAGGGAAAGGACATTGAGTATTACCGCCTTGATCGGCAGAATGATGGAGCCAGTAAAGATAAATATCAGAATTAGTACGCTGAGAGCAATCCATCCCAGCGCCCAAGGCATCGTATGGGCAATGCCATCTTGTGAATCGGTGAAGTCAGCAGCAGCGCCCCCGATCAAGGTGCCAGCGGGGGCCCTAATAACTCGTATTTCGTGAATTAATTTTTCTGCCACCGAGGTGCGGGAAGACATTTGCTGTATCGCAGTAATCCGCAAATCGCTTCCATTGCTCTGGGCAGGGTTGATGCGCACAACGCCCTCCACCGTGGCAACTTTTGCTAGGTATGCGCTAACTTCTTCACCCTTGGCGGCGCCATCAGGAATCACTATTTCAATCGGGCTCCCCTCTTGTCCGGGAAAACGATCTGCCACAACTTGTGAAGCAATTGCCGCCTTATCGTTGGCGGGAAGCACCCGAGCATCAATTTGGGCGAAGGAAATAGATTTCACGGGAGCGGCAAAAATAGCCAATATTAGAAGCGAGATGATGACCACCGGCACCGGGCGGCGCATCACGAAACGAGCGGTCGCCGCCCATCTGCCATCCTCTTTCGGAGTTAAAGCGGATTTGCGCACGACTCCTTTATCAACTTTGTGCCCCAAGATTGCCAATATTGCAGGCAGGGGAATGAGCGCGCCCGAAACTGCCAAAGTGACAACCGCAATTCCGGCATATCCAAAGGATTTCAAAAAGGCGAGCGGAAATAACATCATGGAGCTAAGGGTTACAAAAACAGTTAAGCCAGAATAGAAGACTGTTTTGCCTGCGGTGGTAACTGTAGTTTTTACTGAATCTTCGACACTCTTTCCTGAATGAAGTTCTTCTCGAAAGCGATTTACTAAAAGCAGCGCGTAGTCAATTCCTAGAC
>JANXME010000145.1 GCA_025354785.1 Actinomycetes bacterium
AGAGCAATTCTTCGCCAACTAGAAAGTCGATTTGTGGATTGCCCACGTAACATTTGCGCTTGTCGGATTCGTGCGGTGCTGGAAACTATTTGAGGAAATACTGATGTCGCAATAACTACCGCAACTCCAAATTCGTAAACCATTACGGGAATCGAGCGAAGCAGTCGGTGCGGACTAGAGAGTGAGGCGGCCGCGCCTAAAAGCGCAATGATGGAAGCCAGCATCAAGCCCTCATGTAACGTCGCGGAAAGTCGTTCCCAAGTTACGGGACCACCAATCCGAATTCCTGCCATCCAAGTGGGCAAGGCCAAAGTGGGAAGAGTAATTAAGACCCTGCCAAAAGATGGCACTCCAATAACAACTCCAACAATTACTCGAATTATTACAATCCACATTCCCATATAGACAGACCACTGAAAACTACGTGACCATGGAGCATTTTCTGATTTTCTCGCAACCACAATCGCTACTACACCCACTGTTGCGCACGAAAGAAGTAGGGAATTGGCTTTAGCGATTGCTATTGCAATCAGCCCAGCCCATATCCACCATGCAAGTGGGTGTAGCAAACGATTTTGGAGTCTCACATTTTTACGCTCTACTTGTTCAGAAGGGCAGCTGGAGTTGTTATTTCAGCCCCGCACTCTTTTGCCGGATATGCGTTAAGTGAACATATAAGTCCGGATGCTTCGGCTCGCAGTTTTACAACTTTGGAAAGTACATCTACTCCCAAAGCGTTCTTATCTGCAACGACGCACTTGGAGAATGATCTGGGCACAACCTCTCCTTTAGGTTTAATAAATGCGCTGCCAAAGTCAATAACCACGCCGACACGCTTCTTCCCAGCCCCTGGAGCTTTGGTGGTTCCGCAAATTCGCGTGAAGTCTGGGGCCACTCGCGGCGCATTTGCATCGGGAATTGCGTCGCTGCTGAAAGTGAAAGCCCAACCTTCAACCGAGCCATCTGCCATATTCACCGTGGGGCCGGTCATTGCCGGCGTCCAGGCACGCGCTCCGGGGCCGGCTTGGAAATAGCCCCAGTAGCGATAGCCCTTATCTGCAGCCTCTGCTGTGGGGGTGATAATTGCCAAAATCAACGTGATAAGTGCAAGTGGAAAAATCGAAATCCTTTTTAATGTTTTCAACTGATGAGTCTCTCGTTAAGGGAGTCCCACAGGGCGGACCATAAGTTGTGCATGACCAATAAAAAAAGCCGTTCGAACGATCTCGAACGACTTAACCTTGGTACAAACACTTCTGTTTGGACTATTCGCCCCGCAAACCTCGGCGGGTGGTGTCGATTTCGAGCCTTTGGCCAGGTAATCCGACTTAGCAGTGTTCCACTGCTTTACGGTTGCGGGTCAGCGCCGGAATTTCACCGAACTTCCCCTGAACGCAAAGACATATTTAGTTGTGAGAGAACAAAACCACATCGCCACCCAAATGGCAATTCTCCGGCCGAAAATCTTGCTGTGTCGCTTCTCGTTTGGCGGTGTTAGCGTTAGCCATTCGGTGCTAAGCGTTTGATGAAGGGTTAAAAATGGAGTTTCGTCGTCTCGGTAACTCAGGCATGTATGTCTCAGAGATCTCTTATGGAAATTGGATAACCCATGGTTCGCAAGTCGAGCAGGATGCCGCTATCGCTTGTGTTAAGACTGCCATTGATGAAGGCATAACTACCTTTGACACCGCAGATGTTTACGCCGCCACGAAGGCGGAAGTTGTCCTGGGTAAAGCGTTAAAAGGGGTGCGACGCGAATCCTACGAACTCTTCACCAAGGTTTATTGGCCAACTGGACCTGGCAAGAATGATCGCGGTTTGTCGCGCAAACACATCATGGAGTCATGCCATGCATCGCTGAAGCGGTTGAAGACGGATCACATCGACCTATATCAGGCGCACAGATTTGATTATGAAACTCCTCTGGAAGAGACGCTGAGCGCTTTTGACGATCTCATTCGACAGGGAAAAGTGACGTATATCGGAACTTCCGAATGGCGAGCAAGTGAAATTGAAGAGGCTTTAAAAATTCAGAATGCTTGCGGCTACAACCGATTTGTCTCTAACCAACCGCAGTATTCAATGTTGTGGCGAGTAATCGAGTCAGAAGTTGTACCGATGTCTAAGGCCGAAGGCATTGGTCAAATTGTTTGGTCACCGATTGCACAGGGTGTCCTAACCGGAAAATACAAACCGGGCAAGAAGGTTCCGGCCGGTTCGCGCGCCACTGATAAGAAAAATGGCGCAGAGATGATCTCTCGATGGATGCGAGAGGATGTACTAAAAGCTGTCCAGAATTTGAACCCAGTTGCCGAAGCGACTGGGCTATCGATGGCCCAACTGGCAGTTGCCTGGGTTTTGCAGAATCAAAATGTTTCCTCGGCCATCATCGGTGCCACTAAACCATCGCAGGTTAAGGAAAACGTTAAAGCATCAGGCGTTAAACTTTCAGATCAGACCATGAAAGCGATTGATAAAGTGCTCGGAAAATTGCCTGAGACTGACCCAGCAAAAAACATCAGTCCAAATCCCAGAGCTTAGGTCTTCTTCTTTCCAAAGCCTTTGGCAGGGGAGGTGTTGGGCCGAGGAGCGCGCAGGCGACGCAGTTGTGTTGATCTTGACCAGGCGTACATTCCCAACCCCTTGGTGGATGATTCGGGGAATTTGGAAAGAACTTCGCGCCTAACTTTGCCGCGCAGGACATACCAATCGACGATCGCTGAAATCATGATGAAATACATAAGCAATACTGCGACAACTTGAAGAGAGGTAATTCGAGAAACAATAAGCACGAAGATCAACATGGGCAAGAAATATTCACCTACCGAGCGACGTGCATCGACTAGGTCGCGCACGTATTTGCGGATCGGCCCGCGATCGCGATTTGGCAGAGCATTTTCATCCCCGCGCATGTATGCCCCGCGCGCCTGCGCTCTGTGTAGGCGAGAGTTCTCTTTCTGGGCTTTGCGTTCACCTTTGTTCTTGGCTGGCGCTAGGGAATTTACAACGCGTTTGGCCTGTGCATCTTTGCGTTTGGGAGTCGCGCGGCCCTTCTTCTCGGGATTCTCGTTGCTATTTTGAGTGCTCATAGTTGGAGTCTATATCGGCAGCGAGAGCATGCGTTCTAGCGCAATTCGAGAATAGGCTGCCACCTTCTCGTCAACGCTAATTTGATTTACAACATGACCGTTCAAAACCGATTCCATCGCCCAAACTAGGTGCGGCAAATCTATGCGATTCATGGTGGAGCAGTAGCAGACCGTCTTATCCAAGAAAACTATCCGCTTATCTGGATGTTTTTTGGCCAGGCGCGAGACCAAATTTAGTTCGGTTCCGATTGCCCAGGCAGATCCAGCTGGCGCAGCTTCGATAGTTCTGATGATGGATTCTGTAGAACCAACTACATCTGCCAAAGCGACGACTTCATTTTGACATTCGGGGTGAACCAAAATCTTCACGTCTGGAATTTGCTTTCGTATTTCCTTGACTGCTTCGACGCTGAATCTGCCGTGGACAGAACAGTGACCCCTCCACAAAATTACTTTCGCCGCTCGAATTTCATTCTCGCTCAGGCCACCCATTGGTTTCCACGGATTCCAAAGGACGCAATCTTCCAAGGTAAGTCCAAGGGATAAAACGGCGGTATTTCTTCCTAGATGCTGATCTGGTAGGAAGAGAATCTTCTCTCCTTGCGAAAAGGCCCATTCCATCGCTCGCTTGGCATTGGACGAGGTACAAATAAGACCGCCATGGGCGCCGGTGAAACTTTTAATCGCGGCAGATGAATTCATGTAAGTCACCGGAATTGTCGCGCTCGAAAGGCCCAAATCTTCTAAAACTTTCCAGCAATCGTCCACTTGGGATTGGGTGGCCATATCCGCCATCGAACAGCCAGCCGCCAGGTCGGGCAGGATAACTTTTTGAGAAAGGCTGGTAAGGATGTCTGCGCTCTCAGCCATGAAGTGGACTCCGGCGAAGAAAATAAATTCGGCAGCGGGCGAAGCGGCAGCAGATTGCGCTAATTTGAAAGAGTCCCCAGTGATATCGGCAAAGGCTATAACTTCATCGCGTTGATAGTGGTGGCCCAAAATCAAAGCTCGCGAACCCAGAGCCTTTCTGGCCGCCCAGCCTCTGGCGACTAAATCGGGGTCACTAGCGGCAGGTAGTTCACCGGTGCAGGAGACCCCTCTTTCGCTGGTCAGATCGACTTCTCGACCAAGTAGTAGTAGATCCGTTAGGGCCATGGGCATATTCTGTCCAATTCTGCCTTGACGTGCGAGTAGGCTCTCCTCCATAGGTTTTAAGAGAGCGCACCAGCCCCGCGCTTGCAAAGGGAGAGAAAAAATGGAAACAGATACGACCGCCCCAGAAGTATTAACTAGCGCTATCGCGCTATCAGACGCTGCCTGCGTAAAGGTAGCCGCTTTACTCTCTCAAGAAGGCCGAGATGACCTGGCCCTGCGGGTTGCGGTGCAACCGGGCGGGTGCTCTGGCTTGCGCTATCAACTCTATTTTGATGACCGCACGCTAGATGGAGATGTCACTCGCGAATTTGGCTCGGTGAAGGTCGTCATAGACAAGATGAGCGATCCATATTTGGCTGGCGCCACAATTGATTTTGTGGACACGATAGAAAAGCAGGGGTTCACAATTGATAATCCCAACGCATCTGGTTCTTGCGCTTGTGGAGATTCATTTCATTAATCTCAATCTAGATTTGTCAGATCTTGGGCTCGACCTCTTATGAAAATTGGCGTTGCTGGTTCGGTTGGTCGCGACCACTTAATGACATTTCCGGGCAAGTTCACTGATTCTTTAGTGGCCGGCTCGCTGGAAAAAGTATCGCTCTCTTTTCTAGTTGACGGCCTTGATGTGCGCCGTGGCGGATGCGCTGCCAATATCGCTTTTGGCATGGGGGTCTTGGGTCTTAGCCCAATATTGATCGCAGCTGTTGGAACCGATTGGGCCGACTACGAAGCCTGGCTTAGCCGTCATGGAGTGAACACTTCACATGTGCTGATATCGAAGACTCAATACACCGCTTTATATATGGTGACTACCGATACCGAACTAAATCAAATTGCCTCCTTCTTCCCTGGCGCCATGAGCGAAGCGCGCGATATTGAACTTAAGCCGATTCTAGATAGCGTCGGAAACCTGGACTTGTTAGTTATCTCCCCAGATGACCCAGAGGCCATGTTGCGCCACTCCGAAATTGCCCGCGAGAATAAAATCCCCTTCGCTGCTGATCCTTCGCAGCAGATGGCTAGGTTAGATGGCGATGAGATCAAACGGCTTATCGAGGGCGCGGCATTCCTTTTCTTAAATGAATATGAATTCGCCTTAGCCAGCCAGAAGACGGGCTGGAGCAATCAAGAGATTTTGGATCGGGTTGGAGTTCGAGTTGTCACGCTAGGTTCCAAAGGCGCCAGAATCGAAGAAAAGGGAAAGCCCACAATAACAGTCGGGGTTCCGCAGGAGGATTCGCGAGTTGATCCGACCGGCGTTGGAGATTCTTTTAGGTCCGGTTTCATTGCCGGACTTGCAGCAGAGTTGAATTACGAACGGTGTGCCCAACTTGGCGCCATGTTGGCCACCTACGTCATTGAAACCAAAGGGACACAGGAGTATCACTTTTCGCGCGAAGAATTCCTATCTAGATTTGCTATGGCATATGGACGAATCGCAGCTGACGAAGTGGGAGCAAAATTGCCCAAGTTCGGCTTCAGCTTTTAGTTATTTGATACCGATTTCCTTCCAAAAAAGCGACATCATTGCCTGTCATACGAGACCAGGCCTTTAGATCTACCTCTGTCGCCGGATCATTTGATATCAAAATCACAGTGCTCTTTGCCTCCAAATTTCGAATCGCTTTTGCCAATGCAATGATGGGCTGCGGGCATGGCAATCCCATGCAATCTATTTCGATCATCTCTGGCGCTGACTTTCCACTGCGAGTTGAAGGGCAGTAACGAGCTCATCGATGTCGCTTTCATTAATCTGCGGGTGAAGTGTAATCCGGATATTTCCGTGTGTGAGCAGTCCCATCGATGCTAAAACATGGCTGGGTTGTAAGTCTTCAGCAGTGCAGGCCGATCCCGAATCGACCAGGAATCCAGTGCGCTCCAAATCTCTAAGGAGTTCTTCGCCTTGAACGTAAAGGAAGGAGAAGGAATTGAGGTGGGGTAGGCGAGAGGAGCGTTCTCCTGCCAGATCACTATCTGGAATCGTGAGCGAAATTTGGCGACGCAATTTCTCTGACAGGGCGTGCATCTTCAGTTGCGTGCTTTCCCGGTCGCGCTGCCAGGCTTCCAGAGCCACTGCGCTGGCTATTAGTAGAGGTAGCGAAAAAGATTGAGGTGTCCGGCGCGAACTCAAATGTGGCAATGGATTTCGCCATCTAGAG
>JANXME010000180.1 GCA_025354785.1 Actinomycetes bacterium
GCCGTTCATATCACGCCGGCCGTAGTGCGAATTCGGAAGGTAATTTTGGATGGCTCCGAGCGGGCGCGACTCACCTCGCGTCAGAAGCGCGCCAACCTAGACGCATAGCGCTCGGTTAGACTTCACCACATGTCTAAGGTCCTAGCTTCCCTGCCAATCGGCGAGAGAGTCGGAATCGCCTTTTCGGGAGGACTCGATACCTCGGTGGCAGTTGCTTGGATGCGGGCCAAAGGCGCTGTCCCTTGCACTTACACCGCCGACCTAGGTCAATATGATGAGCCAGACATTGAATCAGTGCCGGCGCGCGCTAAAGAGTATGGCGCCCAAATTTCCAGGTTGGTGAATTGTAAAGAACCTTTAGTTGAGGAAGGTTTGGCCGCGATTGCCTGCGGAGCCTTTCATATTAGATCTGGCGGAAGACAGTATTTTAATACCACTCCACTTGGTCGGGCCGTTACTGGAACTTTGTTGGTGCGCGCGATGCTGCACGACAATGTGGAAATTTGGGGCGATGGCTCCACCTACAAGGGCAACGACATTGAACGGTTCTATCGTTACGGGCTCTTAGCAAATCCAAATTTGAGAATCTATAAACCATGGTTGGATGCGGATTTCGTTCGCGAGCTCGGTGGACGTAAAGAAATGTCAGAGTGGATGGTCGCAAACAAGTTGCCATATCGCGACAGCGTTGAAAAGGCTTATTCCACCGATGCCAATATTCTCGGTGCAACACACGAGGCTAAGAAACTCGAACATTTGGACACCTCGTTAGAGATCGTGGAACCGATTATGGGAGTCAAGTTCTGGGATTTAAAGGTTGATGTTGCAACCGAAGATGTGCGAATTAGATTTGTGCAAGGTCGCCCAGTATCAATAAATAGCAAGGAGTTTGCCAACTCTGTTGATTTGATTCGAGAAGCAAATGCAGTGGGTGGACGACACGGACTTGGCATGGCTGATCAAATAGAAAATCGTATTATTGAAGCGAAGAGTCGCGGGATTTACGAAGCCCCTGGTATGGCGTTGTTATTTATTGCCTACGAAAGGTTAATCAGCGCAATTCACAACGAAGATACGATCGCCAATTATCACGCTGAAGGTCGTCGTCTGGGCAGACTTCTATATGAAGGTCGTTGGCTCGATCCGCAAGCCTTGATGTTGCGCGAATCCTTGCAGCGCTGGGTTGCCTCTGCGGTTACTGGAGAAGTAACTATTCGCCTTCGACGTGGGGACGATTATTCGATTATTGATACTCAAGGACCGGCCTTTAGTTACCACCCAGATAAGTTGTCGATGGAACGCACCGAGAATGCAGCCTTTGGTCCTGTTGATCGCATAGGTCAACTAACGATGCGTAATCTCGATATTGCCGACACGCGCGCCAAGCTTGAGTTGTATCGCGCGCAAGGACAACTCGGTGGAGGAGACTTCCAACTTATCGGTCAACTTGAGAATGGGGGAGCCGATGCAATCGCCTCTTCAACCAAGAAGAATTCCGCAGCAAATGAGCCGCTTAATCGTGCCGCAATGGAAACGGGTTCGGATTAACTGCTGGACGCCGAGCTAGTCGATTAAAAAGTTCGAATCCCCACGGGCGCACTCTTTGGGAATCCCGTAGCACTTTAAATATTAAAAAGACCCCTTGGCTATTTAGCCAGGGGGTCTTTTCCACATGAGGATTGGAAGTTCGTGAGTTCGGCTCTCACCAGTCGTATATATATGGGTGGCTTTCGTTTCGTCAACGGAGGCCACCTCACTTTACAAATTAGCGATTAGAGTGTGGCAATGACTAAGCGCGCAGTACTCATAACGGGCGGGTCTCGCGGCATTGGGGCTGCTATCGCTCTCGAATTTGCCAGGGCCGGCGAACGTGTCGCCATTCATTATGTGTCATCAAAATCCGATGCGGAGGATGTTCTTAAAACTTTATCGGGTGACGGCCATATCTCTGCTCATGCTGATCTGCGAGATCCAGGGGCGATACAAAAAATGGTCGACCTCGTCGCTCATGATTTTGGAAAGATTGACGTGCTGATCAACAACGCTGGTGTCTTTATTGACCATCCCATTGAATCTACAACCTATGCGGAGTGGCAAAGCGCTTGGGAGCAAACAATAGGAATCAACCTTATTGGCGCCGCCAATGTTTCGTGGTGCGCGTTGCAACATATGCCCAAGAACGGTAACTCAAGGATCGTCAATATCGGCTCGCGTGGGGCATTCCGTGGTGAACCGATGAACCCAGCCTATGG
>JANXME010000165.1 GCA_025354785.1 Actinomycetes bacterium
TATCCTTTTCACCAAATTCGGGATCGGGATCGCTTAGATGTTTTGTGCCCTTTATGGGCCCGGAAAGGACAGTTCTATCTTTACAACTCAAAAATAGCTCTGGAGATGCTGAAGCGATTTCAATTTCTGGCAGACGTAAAAAACTGGCATATGGGGCAGGGTTATGAAGCAGAATTTCATGCATCAGCGGCAACAACGTGGCACCTTCATACTCTGTCTGCATAATTCGACAGGCATTGACTTGATAAACCCAACCCAAGGAGATCTGGCGGCGAATATCTTCCACGTACGACATGTACTGACTTTGACCAAGAGTACTTTTCCAAGGCGATTTGATCGTCGTTAATTCACTTAACGTGACGGGTAGGTCAGTCTCAACTAACGTTGCAAAACGCGCACAAATAAATTCACCCTCAAATGTGGAAGAAACCGCCCAAAATCCAGTGCGATCAAGGCAAGAGATATCCCGACTTATCTCCAAGAGATCTCTAGCTAATTTGCCACCCATCCAAAAGAAAGGTTCGCCGTCGTCGATTATCTGGCCTTCCACGCCCATAAAGGTACGGGTCGCGCAGAGTCTTCTGCCCACTTTGGCGCATCCCCTCGCCCTGCGGTAGATTTCGCCCAGCACTTTCGGGTGTTTGCGGACGTAGCGCAGCTGGTAGCGCGGAACCTTGCCAAGGTTCAGGTCGCGGGTTCGAACCCCGTCGTCCGCTCGGAGAGTCGGCGCTCATGACCTTTTGGATGTGATCGCCGATTTTTTTACGGTGGAGTGGCCGAGAGGCGAGGCTCAGGACTGCAAATCCTGCCACACGGGTTCAAATCCCGTCTCCACCTCCAATTTCCAAATCACGCAAAATTCAGGAAGGACTGAAAATGCAAACTAGCGACTCCCCGCAGGAGGATTCGACTAGACCTTGGGGCAGGTATGAAGTACTACAAGAAAGTGCGCATTTCAAAGTTAAGTGCATCTGGGTATTACCTGGAAAGAGACTTTCATACCAACGCCACGAAAAGCGCGCCGAGCATTGGTATTTTGTACAGGGCCAAGCTGAAGTAACTCTAAATGGCGTTATTTCCCATCATGTCGCTGGCGATTCGGTTTCCGTAAAGATAGGCGAACTGCATCGAGTGAGCAATGTCAGTGACCGCGAAGTAATATTTATTGAAGTTCAGACCGGTACTTACTTTGGAGAAGACGACATTGAGCGCGTTGAAGACGATTTCGGCCGGGCTTAGTAATTATTCCAGTAGTTAGCGTGAGGTATGCTTTCGCAAATTAGGACCGTTGGCTCAGCGGTAGAGCGCTTCGTTGACATCGAAGAGGTCACTGGTTCGATCCCAGTACGGTCCACTCAACGAAAGTAAATGTTATGAATCGCATTCAAGTTGTGGGAAATTCTGGCTCCGGTAAATCCACTTTTAGTGCCAAGATTGCCTCCGCCCTTGGAATTCCTAATATTGAACTTGACTCGCTCTTTCACCAACCAAATTGGCGTAGACCCGACGAGGCCCAATTCCTCCGCGACGTGGATCAAGCAACACAATCGGAAATGTGGGTTGTCGACGGAAATTATTCTGCTGTCAGGCCACTCTTATGGGAAAAAATTGATACCTTGGTTTTCATCGACATTACATTACCCCTTACGCTTTTTAGAACCGCTAAACGCTCGATAAAACGGATCATTTCGAGAGAAGTTCTGTGGGGCACGAACAGGGAAACTTGGGGGTCTTTGTTTTCCTATAAACGAGAGAAGAATTTACTTCTTTGGACCCTTTCGAATTTCAAAAAACGTCGCGCCTTATATTTAAATCCAGAACTTCCAATAATCTATCCAAATCTAAGAGTTATCCACCTTAGAAACAAGACAGAGTTGGCTGAATTCTTAGCAAAGCTGCATAAAGCAGCAGATTTATAGCCTGCATGTGCCATTCAGGGCATCACAAATCCACCGTCGACGGGAACCGTGATCCCTGTTACGTAAGACGAAGCATCGCTGACTAACCAAATCAAAGTTGCGGCCAGCTCCATCGGATCACCTAATCGTCCAGCCGGTGTCAAACTTTTCACTAACTCAACTGTTTCCGGTGGGAGTTGATCAGACATTTCAGAGGGAAAAAATCCCGGGGCAATAGCGTTAACTCTTATGCCTTTACGTCCCGTCCATTGCCCGGCCAAATCACGAGTCAGTCCAATCAGTCCGGCTTTGCTTGATGCATAGGCAGCCTGCGGAAGTCCGCCCGTGCGCAAGCCCAGAACGCTCGAAATATTCACGATGGCTCCACCATTTTTTGCCGCGCGTGCGAAAGATTGCGCCATCCAATAAGCCCCCATTAGATTCACATCTATAACAGAGCGAAATTGATCCGGAGTCTCTGAAGTCGCTGGGACAGCTGTCCCTACGCCAGCGTTATTTACCAATATATCTACTCTTCCAAAAGTCTCAATTGCTTTCGCAATTAGCGCCGCGCAATCTTCCGGCTTTGTGACATCGGTTGTCTGAGCTACATAACGTCGCCCCGCAGCGAGCACCAAGGCTCCGGTCTCTTCTAATCGGTCGGTACGTCTCGCGCCCAGCACCAAATTTGCGCCAGCCTCGGCCAACGCTTGCGCAAAGGCCACACCTAAACCAGAAGAAGCCCCAGTAAGAACCGCCACTTTTCCATTCAGCGCAAAGCGTTCTAGAATACCCAAGGGGTTCTCCTATTCCGAGTTGAATATGCGTACGGTACTACCATGGAATTCAATTTGAGCCCGCGCGCCCAAGAATACTTGGAACGTTTGCAACGCTTCATGGATAAAGAAGTATTTCCACAAGAAACAAACTATGCAGCAGAGAGACGGGAATTCTCCGAAAGCGGGAAGGGTCATGCACCTTCCCAGGTCGTCGAGACGCTCAAAGCATCTGCGCGTCAGCAAGGACTGTGGAATCTATTTCTGCCAGATTCGATAGATCCAAAGCATGGCTTGTCTGTTACTGATTACGCTTCCTTAGCAGAATTAACCGGTTGGTCTCCCGAACTTGCTCCCGAGGCTCTCAATTGCTCCGCCCCTGACACTGGAAATATGGAAGTTCTACACCTCTTCGGAAATTCGGCCCAAAAAAAAGAATGGTTAGAACCTTTGCTGGCTGGAAAAATCCGTTCCGGATTTGCCATGACCGAGCCCGATGTGGCTTCAAGCGATGCGCGCAATATTCGCACGAGCATTGAGAGAGTTGGCGAAAAGTTTGTTATCACTGGTAAAAAGTGGTGGACGACGGGAGCCATGGATCCCCGCTGCCAAATCTTGATCGTGATGGGACAAACGAACCCGTTAGCAGATTCTTACCATCAGCAGTCAATGGTTTTGGTTCCGATAGGAACTGCTGGCGTTGAAATAGTCCGCAATCTTTCAGTCTTTGGTTATCAGGATCAACATGGTCATGCTGAAATTCATTTCAAGAACGTGTCGGTACCGATTGCGAATTTGATTGGATCCGAGGGCGGTGGCTTTGCCATTGCGCAGGCGCGCTTAGGTCCGGGGCGCATTCATCACTGCATGCGAGCCATTGGCATGGCGGAGAGGGCCCTTTCGCTAATGGTGGAGCGCTCGATGATAAGAACCACTTTTGGTAAGGAGCTATCTCAACAAGGGGTTATCCAAGAATGGATCGCGACTTCGAGAATCGAGATTGAACAAGCCCGACTTCTAGTTCTGAAAGCGGCATGGATGGTGGACACGGTAGGAGCAAAGAATGCGCGCAAAGAAATAGCCGCGATTAAAGTGGTGGCTCCACAAATTGCCGAAAGAGTAATTGACCGCGCGATTCAAACTTTTGGCGGGGCAGGCGTCAGTCAAGACACTCCTTTGGCCATGATGTATGCAGGCGTTCGGACGCTACGTATCGCAGATGGTCCAGACGAAGTGCATCTGCGCGATATTGCCCGTATGGAGATAACGGAACATACCCAAGATTGATGATGACCGCTGACCTAACTGCAGTTCGTGCCGAGGATGCTTTCAACATTGCTGGCGTACACAATTGGCTGAAAAGCCAGTCGGGGGAGTTTGCCGAATTTACCGAACCCCCCACCGTTGAACAGTTTCGCAGCGGGGCCTCCAATCTAACTTACCTCTTGAGCTATCCAGATCGAGATTTGGTTCTTCGCCGCCCTCCCGTGGGCAAGAAAGCGGCTTCGGCACATGACATGAAAAGAGAAGTACTTATTCAACGAAAATTGGAGAGAGTTTTTCCATACGTTCCTCATGTCATCGCCATTTGTCAAGATTCATCAATTCTTGGCGCGGACTTTTATCTCATGGAAAAAATACCTGGCACTATTTTGAGAAGGAACGCTCCTGCCGCCTTGGCCAACCAAGTGGAAAGTTTGCAAACAATTGGCAGGGAGATGATTGATAGATGGGTGGAACTTCACCAAGTTGATCCAAAAATATTGGGTAATTTAGATAAAGGTCCTGGTTACGTTGCTCGCCAGGTATCTGGGTGGTCTAAAAGATATTTAGCAGCGCTAACGGATGATGTACCCAATGCCAATGAATTGATTGCCTGGCTTGAAAAACAAGCCCCGCCTGAGGTGGCGAACTGCGTAATTCATGGCGATTGGCGGTTAGACAATATGGTTTTTAATTTGGCGCCTACGCCCAAATTGGTAGGAGTTCTAGATTGGGAGTTAGCCACGGTAGGCGACCCACTGATGGATTTAGGGTCTTCATTGGCTTACTGGATCGATCCCGAAGATGACCCTGGGTTTGCCTCCCTTCGTCGCCAACCTAGCAATTTGGAAGGAATGCCGAGCCGTAACGAGATCGTCACGCGCTACTTAGCGCAAACGGATTGGAAGTGTTCAGATTTTACTTTTTATGAAGTATTCGGGCTCTTTCGTTTAACAGTGATTCTCCAGCAAATTTGGGCCCGTTACCGCTTGGGTGAAACGACGAATCCGGCATTTGCCGAATTCGGTAGCGCTGTGAACACAATGATTGATAGAGCGATGAGGATCATTTGATGAAAGCGTTACGAATCCAAGTCTCCTCTCGAAAAGTTCAACTAAGGGAGATACCAATTCCCCAACCTAAAAGGAGTGAAGTTCGAATAAAAGTGGGAGCAGCCGGAGTCTGCCTTTCCGACGTCCATTTTGTAAGCGGAATACTCTCCCCCGGATATTTAGTCGGTGACGAAGTTACCATGGGCCATGAGATCGCCGGGACTGTAGATTTAATTGGTGATGGCGTTGTAAATTTCAGAATTGGCCAGAGAGTCATCGTCTGCGCCGGAGTGCGAAATGAAATGGGCCGAGTCACCACATTAGGGTTTGATTACGATGGCGGTTTTGCCGAATATGTAACCGCTGACAGCGCCAGCCTAATTAGAATTCCTGATTCCTTACCGTTCGAGCAGGCATGCATAATTCCCGATGCAGTATCAACTCCTTGGGCTGCGATTACTCAAACTGCCCAGATGAAAAGTGGAGAATCCGCTCTCGTATACGGAATTGGTGGGCTTGGTGCGCATGCGGTTCAATTGCTGAAAATGGTCGGTATCGCGCCTCTAATTGCGGTTGACCCTTTGGCCGAAGGCAGAGAAAGGGCTGCTGCACTCGGCGCCGATTATGCGCTGCATCCTAAAGATCCGGATTTTAAAAAGAAGGTCAGAGAAATCACTAACGCACTTGGAGTCGATGCCGCCTTTGATTTTGCAGGGGTCGTCAGCGTACGAGAGCAAGCGCTCTCTCTATTGGCAGAAGTTGGCCGGCTGGTCATCATTGGTTTGGCTGGTGAGCCGATAGTAATCCCGAGCGACATGGCCTTCGCCTACAAGAGACTTCAGATACTTGGGCACTACGGCTCTGAACCTCACCACACTCAAGAATTAGTGGATCTGGTCGAATCGGGCAATCTAAATCTTTCCAAATCCGTTTCCCTGGTACTGCCTCTAGATAAAGCGGTAGAGGCGCTCCGCCAATTGGAGAACAAAATTGGAAATCCGATTCGAATTGTTTTAAAACCCTGATCGCCGAATTTAACCCAATTGCGGTAAAAAATACTTCCCATATTTAATAATGATCGCCAATATCATTGCTGAATAGATGGCCGTGACGACGACATAGTCGCGCCCCTTATCCAAAAACTCAGCAACTTTGGCGTATTTTTCTCTTGCAAAATTGAAAGTGTTCTCCAACAGATTTACACGCAACATCGTAGAGAAAACCGTTACGGTCGAAATAGTGACGACTAAACACCAAGGGCAGAATGCTTTAATAACAAAGAAGGATTGGGAAAGTAGCCATAGGGCAAAACTTAATCCCACAAAGTAAATTGCCAACGCGGTCTTCAAGAGCCAATTTGGAAATCGAGTACGCCCTAAACCCGCCACGGCCAAGGTAATGACCACCGGTTCGCAAATCAATCCCAGAAAGGAATTTGGAAATCCGAGCAAATTAGATTGCCATGAGGAAGCTACCTTTCCGCAGGAAACCACAGAATTAATATCGCAAAATAATTTGGAGCTTGAATTTTTGGCCAAGGTAATTGCGTCAATAGAGAGAACTAAAGAGGCTCCCAAACTCAAAATTGAGGATATGAGCATTGCCAAATAGGTGCGCCTATGTGATCGCACTTCTTCTTGCATTAAATCGACGCTCATTTGGTCGCATCCTCTCACAGCCGATGGCCGATAGAAGTATCATTTTAGACCCATTTCCTTCGAGAAATACATCTCGTCAGGTATCGTCCACACATGAGTCCGGGTTCAGCACGAAAATGAAGCACGTAGAAATAGTTGGACTTTTCTACGCATTTATTGGGGTACTCCTGTTCTCACTCTCGTTACCAATGACAAAATGGGCACTAGAAAGCTTTGATCCACTTTTCACTGCGACTGCGCGCCCCATCATTGCTTCAACTATTGCGATTCCATTGATGATTGGGTTGCGCGTTCGGCGTTTTCCGCGAGAGAACTTGAGAGCTTTGATTTACACCACACTTGGCGGAGTACTCGGATGGCCAATACTTATCGCTTTTGCACTTCAAAGAACCACTTCAGCTCACATCGCGATTATCGCAGCGATCATGCCGTTGACTACTGCGATAATCGCGGTTCTGCATACCAATGCAAAAGTGACCATCCAGTTCTGGATCGCCTCCACTTTTGGGACGATCCTCTTAATACTTTTCGCACTAACTCGTGGAGGCGGCGCTGACGGCGATTTACGGGCCGACTTCTTAACGCTGCTTGCTGTCTTGGCCTCTTCCTACTGCTACGTAGAGGGTGCCGAGTTGACCAAGATCATGCCCGGTTGGCAAGTTATCTCTTGGGTTGTGGTGGCCGCGTTACCTGTCTGCGTTCCAGCATCCATTTTCATTTGGGCTCGAACTCAGCGGGAACGTCCTGTGACTTCTCATGCAATTTTTGGATTAGCGGCAATTGGAATTTCATCCATGTACTTAGGCTTCTTCGCATGGTACAGGGGGCTAAGAGATGCCGGCACCGCACATGGTTCTCAAGTTCAACAGCTGCAAGCCATAATGACGTTGGGCTGGTCGGCGCTAATTTTGGGCGAAAGCGTAACCCTGGGCATGGTGTTGATTGCGCTGGGGGTTATCGCCTGCGTTCTTTGGGCTCTTACCTCGCGCCGCCAGAATGGTCTACAGAATAATTTAGTGCTCTCTTAACTCGCTCCTCAGGAGTGAGATTGAACAAAAATTAGAGAGTTCTCAAAAATAATATCCGAGTCATAATCCAGAGTTGCGACGTGGTAGCTATTAAGAAGTTCCACCCGTTGCTTCTGTGTTGACCCAATCTCATCCATGATTATTTCAGTATTTGTTACTGCTAGCACGTGGTCTTCCACGCTGTGAAAAAGTAGCAGCGGCGCCTTGATTAATCCCAGGGTCGAACGCGAGCTCTTTAGCAATTTGCCCAGTTGGACGACCCCTTTAGTCGGTAGAACGTCATAGCCATACTCGGTAACTCCAGGGCGTTTAATGTCGTTTCCGACTGAGGGCAGACCTTTGCGAAACATGGAGAGCACTGGCGCAAATTTCGCCGCGATCCCGGGGATGTGGATCATCGGATTAACAAGGACAATTCCCGATATTGCATCGCCATGGTGCGCACTCACATGCAGCGCCGTTCCGCCCCCCATTGAAAGTCCAAAGATAAATACCTTGTCACAGGTTTTTTGTAACTCTTCCAACTCCACGACCACTCGAGCGGGCCATTCTTGCCAAGAAATTCTGTTTAAGTCTTGCCACTGGCGGCCATGTCCGGGAAGTCGCGGAACTCTAACCGTGTAACCCCGTGCTCCAAAAAACTCGCCCCACGAGCGCATAGAGGCGGGCGATCCAGTAAATCCATGAACCAGCAAAATTCCGATCTTGCCCTCTGCTCCAGACCCACGAATCGCAAAATCTTCTACTAGCCCTTCGGGCGCATGTTCGGTGCTCATGGTTAGAGCCTAGACCTGCCTCGATATCTCTTCAATCTTTGAATGAATGTCGCTTATAAGTCATATGGTTTTCTAATGAGTTACGGTGGCAACGATTCGGCTTGGCAGGCCACCTTCGACGAAATAGGTCGCCCACTTTCCCAAACCACATTTATCGTTCTGGATCTGGAAACTTCTGGGGCCGCCCCTTCTATAGGGGCGGGTATAACCGAAATTGGCGCAGTCAAAGTTCGAGGTGGGGAAATAATTGGCAACTTTCAAACCTTAGTTAATCCCGGCGGAGAGATTCCAGCGTTCATCACTGTACTTACCGGCATCACTAACGCGATGGTGCTTACCGCGCCTTCAATCGAAGAAGCATTTCCATCTTTCTTGGAGTTCCTCGGCTCTCCGAAAGATTCGGTACTAGTTGCCCATAATGCCCCCTTTGATATCGGTTTCTTGAAAGCCGCCGCATCCGCGCAGCGCTACCCGTGGCCTGCCTACCAAATCGTCGATACGGCTCGCTTGGCGCGCCAAGTCTTGCTCCGCGACGAGGTACCGAATTGCAAATTGGCAACACTTGCCAGATTTTTCAATACTGAAACAACTCCAAACCATAGGGCCCTAGATGATGCCAAGGCGACCGTGGACGTTCTGCACGGACTTCTCGATCGACTCGGATCATTCGGCGTGACTACCCTTGATGAACTTGCCAGTTTTAGCACACGCCTAACGAAGGCACAGAAAAATAAAAAGCATTTGGCTTCCGGCATAGCCGCCGCTCCGGGCGTTTACATTTTTAGAGGACCAAAAAATGAGGCCTTATATGTGGGAACTTCTCGCAATCTAAAGTCTCGAGTGCGAACTTATTTTACGGCTAGCGAAACGCGCAAGCGCATTTTTGAAATGCTGGCGTTGGCAGATCACATTGACACAATCGTTTGTGCCACAATTTTGGAAGCACAAGTCCGAGAGTTGCGAATCATCAACGAAAAACGCCCGCCTTACAATCGTCGCTCAAAAGGGCAAGAGCGCGCCACATGGGCGAAAATAAAGAATGGCGCCATACCCCGCTTTGTTCCCGTACGTGGCAG
>JANXME010000218.1 GCA_025354785.1 Actinomycetes bacterium
GATGAGGGTTTGTCGCGTGCCGTTCTTACGATTTTCAAGCGACTCTACGATGAAGGCTTAATTTATCGCGCCGAGCGAATCATAAATTGGTGCCCTCGTTGCATGACGGCGATTTCAGATATAGAAGTTGACCATAGCGATGATGAAGGCGAATTAGTTTCTATCCGTTATGGAGATGGCGAAAACTCTATTGTGGTTGCCACGACGCGCGCTGAAACCATGTTGGGGGACACGGCGGTGGCTGTACATCCCGATGATGCGCGCTATAAACATCTGGTTGGGAAAACGATCACTTTGCCGCTAGTGGGGCGAGAAATTCCGATCGTCGCAGACGAGCACGTCGATCCTGAATTCGGAACGGGTGGCGTAAAAGTTACTCCCGCGCACGATCCAAATGACTTTGAAATTGGTCGCCGGCATAATTTGGCCAACATCACTATTTTGAGCACAAGTGCGGTTGTAGAAAATTCTGGGACAAGATTTGATGGCCTGGACAGGTTTGCGGCGCGCCAAGCAATTGTTGAAGAACTTCGTTCCCAAGGTCGAATTGTGGCGGAAAAGCGTCCCTACATTCATGCTGTTGGGCATTGCCAACGTTGCGAGACGGTAGTGGAACCGCGGCTATCCAAGCAGTGGTTTGTAAAGGTAGCGCCGCTGGCAAAGGCAGCCGGAGATGCGGTGCGCGATGGCCGCGTCAAGATAGAACCGGAATCGTTATCGCCTAGGTATTTTGAG
Organism: Actinomycetes bacterium; assembly: GCA_025354785.1. Lineage (GTDB taxonomy): Bacteria > Actinomycetota > Actinomycetes > Nanopelagicales > Nanopelagicaceae > QYPT01. The sequence continues at coordinate 736 of JANXME010000218.1, forward strand.
TGGATCGACAACATGCATGACTGGTGTATTTCCCGTCAATTGTGGTGGGGCCACCGTATTCCAGTCTGGTATGGCCCAGAAGGAGAAATCTTTGTAACCGGCCCGGGTGAGAACGCCCCAGTTGGATTCATTCAAGATAACGATGTGCTGGACACTTGGTTTTCTTCCGCGCTCTGGCCATTTTCTACCTTGGGTTGGCCAGATGAAACCTTAGATTTAAAGAAGTTCTATCCAACCAGCGTGCTCGTTACTGGATATGACATTCTCTTCTTCTGGGTTGCACGAATGATGCTCTTTGGACTCTTTGCCATGGATGGCGTTGCGCCGTTTAAGACAATCGCTCTGCATGGAATGGTGCGAGATAAGTTTGGCAAGAAGATGAGCAAGAGCCGTGGAAATGGCATAGATCCGATTGAATTTATGGATCGCTACGGAACCGATGCCGTCCGTTTTACTTTAGCCCGTGGCGCGAATCCTGGCGCAGATTTAGCGCTCGCTGAAGAGTGGGTAGCTGGAGCACGAAATTTTGCTACAAAACTATGGAATGCGACTCGCTTTGCGATTATGAATGGCGCCAACATTGAAGGCGCTATGCCCGCAGCTGAAAGTTTGGGCGCGGTGGATCGCTGGATCCTGATCCGCCTTAATGAAACTGTCTCCGAGGTAGATTCGCTATTAGAACGTTTTGAATTTGCCCGCGCAAGCGAGATCATCTATCACTTCGCGTGGGACGACTTATGCGATTGGTACCTGGAACTTTCCAAAGAAGCGCTTTCAAAGGGTGGCGCCGTGGAATCGCAGCGGGTTTTGGGGCAAGTTTTAGATCAATTATTGAAGTTGTTGCATCCGATAATGCCTTATCTTACTGAGGAGATTTGGACCGCACTTACGGCAGGTGAGTCACTCGTAATTTCTAAATGGCCTCTAGCAAGTCGAGAATACGAAGACTCCACCAGTAAAAAGATCGTTGGAGAGCTGCAGGAAATAATTACCGAAGTAAGGCGATTCCGTAATGACCAAGGTGTGAAGACTAGTCAACGCCTGCCTGGAAAACTAACGCTTTCCAAAGAGATCTCCTCGTTCGAGAGTTCGCTGCGGTATGTACTCCGAATCGATTTACCATCCGACCATTTTGTAGTCGGAGGTAGCGTTGAAATTGGCCAAGCCAAGATTGAGTTCGACTTATCGGGAAGCGTTGACCTGGTCGCTGAACGTGCCAGACTCACCAAGGACCTAGCAAGTGCCCGCAAAGATCACGAAACCGCTTTAGTCAAAATGAATAATCAGAATTTTATGAATAAGGCGCCGGCAAAAGTGGTGGAGGAGATTACGCAAAGATTGACCGCGACTGGGGCCGATATTGAACGGTTGACTGCGCAACTTTCGCAATTGCCATCTGCATGAGCAACGCCGACGACTTGGAGCGCCTGCGCGCAATAGAAGTTGCACTTGAAGCCCGTTGGCCAGAGACCCGCATTGCACCAACGCTTGAACGCATTTCCGCACTAGTTGACGCTCTGGGTTCGCCCCAGATGGCGTACCCGACTATTCATGTTGGTGGTACCAACGGGAAAACAACTACGGCAAGGATGATTGATTCCCTGATGGGTGCGACGGGGCTACGCACTGGTCGTTTCACAAGTCCGCACTTAGAGAGCATGCTGGAGAGAATCGCCATCAATAACCACCCGATTGAAGTACCTGACTTCATTTTCGCGTACAACGATGTCGCACTCTATTTGGATTTTATAGATAAGAAATTTGAGCACCCGATCTCCTTCTTTGAAGCGATGACCGCGCTGGCTTTTGTGGCATTCTCGGAGTACCCAGTTGATATTGGAGTTATTGAAGTGGGTATGGGTGGCGAGTGGGATTCCACCAATGTTGTGCAGGCTGCCGTTTCGGTCTTGACACCAATTGGCTTTGATCACATGGCATACCTTGGCAACACACTTTCGGAAATTGCCCACACCAAAGCGGGAATCATTAAGCCGGGATCGATGGTGGTATCGGCGCGCCAGGAACTTGAAGTTGCCACCGAGCTTTTACGCCGAGTTGCAGAAGTTGGTGCCGATGTAGCTCGCGAAGGTGTGGAGTATTCGCTACAAAGCCGCGCGATCGCCGTTGGTGGTCAACTAATTACGATCAAAGGGCTAGGGGATACGTATTCAGATATTTTCCTGCCACTGCATGGCGAACATCAGGGCTCAAATGCAGCAACTGCTCTGGCCGCTGTGGAGGCTTTTTTCGGAGGGCAAGCCCTTGATCCAGAGGCGGTTAATGCGGGCTTTGCAGCAGTAACATCTCCTGGCAGGTGCGAGGTCGTTCATCGGGAGCCGACAATTATTTTAGACGCGGCTCATAATCCTCATGGCGCAAGTGCACTGGTGCGAACTTTGCAAAGTGAATTCACTTTTGACACTTTGATAGGAATTTTTGGAGCCTTTGCCGACAAAGATGTGGTCGGTATCCTCACGGAATTGGAAAAGGTGATTGACACAATTATCCTCACCCAAAGCTCCTCAACCAGAGCGATGCCTACCGCTGAAGTAGAAAGAATCGCAAGAGAGATTTTTGGATCCGATCGCACTATCGCAATTAGCGACTTAGAGTCCGCTCTTGAGAACGCACTTGCACAAGCAAACTCTCCATCTCATGAAAATTCAGTGGGCATCGTCGTAACGGGCTCGGTAGTAACAGTGGGAGAGGCTCGAGGAATTATCCGCAAAATCCCAAGGCTCGAGAGCGCGCTTTGAAAGTATTGGCATCGGCTGTCCTGACGATGGAATCGCTTGTTATGGGATTCGCCCTACTGCTTCTTTCTAAAAACCATTCAACGTCGGCAATCTATGTCGGCGTAATTATTGCGGCACTTCTTTTATTGGCAGTTGGATTGCTACGAAGCCGGCTCGGTTGGATTTTGGGTTCAATTCTCCAAATCGCCATGGTTGCTGCTGGCACCCTGGCAACGCCGCTCTACTTTCTGGGGGCGGTTTTCGGTGGGCTATGGATAGCCGCAATCGTCATAGGGCGAAAAGGGGAGGCGGCGCGAGCCGCTTTTCTCAAGGAGGGCCAGCAAAAGCCCAAGGAAGCTTGAGAAAGCGCAAAGGTAGTGGACCGATTAGACTCGCGGGGTGAACCCAACAGCCACCCCCGAGCGCACGCTCGTTCTTGTAAAACCAGATGGCGTCCGGCGCGGTCTAATTGGCGAAATAATTTCTAGAATTGAATCAAAAGGTTATTCGATAGTTGCATTGCGTTTGATGCAGGCCGATCGTGCGATTTTAGAAAAGCATTACGCCGAACATGCAGGTAAATCATTTTTCGAGCCGTTAATCGAATTTATGCTCTCCGGCCCGATCGTGGCACTGGTTGTGGAAGGAAATCGTGTAATTGAAGGATTTCGCTCTCTAGCCGGTGCAACAGATCCAACAGTCGCCGCGGCGGGCACTATCCGCGGAAATTTAGCTCGAGATCAAGGCACTCAAGTTGTGCAAAATTTGGTACATGGTTCGGATTCACCAGATTCTGCAAAGCGCGAGATAGACATTTTCTTCGCTGGCGTTTTAATTGAGAGGAATAAATGAGTAACAGAATGTCCTTTATAGGCCGTGACATGGCGGTAGACCTAGGTACAGCAAATACCTTGGTTTATGTACGTGGTCGAGGCATTGTCCTCAATGAGCCAAGTGTGGTTGCGATCAATCAAGACACTGGCGGAATTTTGGCAGTTGGCCTAGAAGCCAAAAAGATGATCGGGCGTACCCCTGGAAATATTGTTGCTATTCGCCCGCTTAAAGATGGCGTCATCGCAGACTTTGACACGACGGAGCGGATGCTCCGTTATTTCATTCAGAAGGTTCATCGTCGGCGCTATTTAGCTAAGCCTCGTATCGTGGTTTGCGTTCCCTCTGGCATCACCGGAGTTGAACAACGGGCGGTTAAAGATGCTGGCTATGCCGCTGGCGCGCGCAAGGTCTACATAATCGAAGAGCCAATGGCCGCAGCGATTGGCGCGGGACTGCCAATCCATGAACCAACTGGCAATATGGTGGTTGATATTGGTGGCGGCACAACGGAGGTTGCTGTCATCTCCCTTGGTGGAATTGTTACCGCCCTTTCCATTCGGGTCGGTGGAGACGAGCTTGATCAAGCCATAATCAATTGGGTAAAACGAGAGTTTTCACTGCTTTTGGGAGAGCGCACGGCTGAAGAAATCAAGATGGCAATTGGGTCGGCATATCCGATTCAAGGCGAGCCGGATGCCGAAATTCGTGGCCGCGACTTAGCAACTGGTTTGCCAAAAACGATCGTTGTCTCCGCGGCCGAAATCCGTAAAGCCATTGAAGAACCGGTTAATGCAATTGTGAATGCAGTTAAGGCCACTTTGGATAAAACTCCGCCTGAGTTGGCTAGCGATCTTATGGATCGCGGAATCGTCCTAACTGGCGGGGGTGCGCTACTGAAAGGTCTGGACGAGCGCTTACGACGAGAGACTGGAATGCCAATTCACATCGCAGACCGTCCCCTCGATGCCGTCGTTGAAGGTTCTGGAAAATGTATCGAAGAGTTTGAGGCTTTAGAGAAGGTCTTGATCTCCGAACCTCGTCGATAGGCCTTAATTAATGCGATATGGCGGCGACAATCGGAGTCGCCTGTTGCTTGTGACCTTAATTGTCACATCTCTCTTTCTTATAACCCTAGATCTTCGTGGAGTATCGGTTATCACTGGACTTCGCAGCGGTGCGCAAAGTGCGATTGGTCCATTTCAGCGAGCGGCAAGTAGCGCTTTTAGCCCGATCGGGAATTTTTTTGCTGATGTCTCGCACCTAGGACGTACTCGTGCCCAGTTGAAAAAAACTTGACGACGAAAACTCACTCCTTCGAAAATCAATTATCAGGAATAAGGATTTAAACTTTGAAGTGAAGCAGTTGAAATCAATCCTTGATTTAGCGGGTGGCGGTGGCTACAAAATCGTCAATGCGCGAATAATTTCTCAAGGGACCAGCGCTTCATTTTCACAAACGATTACAATCGATATCGGTTCCAACATGCAGCTTACCCGCGATATGACTGTTATCTCAGGGGAAGGACTAGTTGGAGTAGTCAAGGAGGTTTATTCCTCCACGGCGCTGGTGATGTTAGTATCAGATCCGAGTTTTCATGTTGGCGCGCGGATCGCGGGAAGTCAAGAAATTGGAATACTAAGTGGGCAAGGCACCGACGAGGCAGAGCTTCAATTATTAGAGAGCCAGAGCGCAGTTAAAGTTGGAGACATATTGCTGGCTCGGGGCAGCGAAGGAGGCAAGCCCTTTGTTCCTGGAGTCCCCATTGGTGTTGTAACGGCGGTACCCAATTCCGCTGGATCGGTCTCACAGCGAGCCAAAGTTAGATATTTTGTGCACC
>JANXME010000226.1 GCA_025354785.1 Actinomycetes bacterium
ATTAAGGCCCCCGCATCGTCCTTTCCACTTGCGGCGCGTAGGCCATCACGAATTGAACCTAGAGTTCGCGCCCATCTTGACGGCGCAGTCACAACATGGATTTCTCCGTTGGTGACGAAGGCTCCCGCTACCCGCGCCTCTTTACTTCGTTTAACGACGCCTCTAGCGCTAATTATTTGACCAGGTAGAAAGTGAGAGACCTCTTTGCTGCGCGCGATCACTCGAATGGGAGTGCGCAAGTAAATAGTTTCATCAGCCCTGCGAATTGAGAGCGCGGTCGCAACAAAGGAGTAAGTGGTCGGTACCAAATTTGAACCAAAGAATTTAGATTTAGTTCTAACTGGGTCGGTGGAGATTTGAAATTGGACCGATATCGCAGTTCCAATGTGTCTAGTCAGTGGAGAGTTTTGCAAACTCCATTGTCGTAACGACATGACCCCGCCGCCCAAGAGAAGAGCAAATGCCAAAATCGTTATTGCGCTTTTCCTACGGTAGGTCGATGCCGCTGCAATTACCAGAGCAAGAGCGCAACTTTGCCAGGGCGAGACCCAACTCTGACTTAACGCTCCAATCCAGATCGCCACGCCCAAACTGAGGGCGTGGAAATCCTTTACAACTTTACTTTGCTCTTGAATTGAGCGAATTTGGAGGGACCAATTCCGGAAACTTTTAGGAGATCTTCCAGCATTGCAAATGGGCCATTGCTTTTTCGATACGCAACGATCCGTGCTGCGATCACCGGGCCGATACCGGGAAGCGAATCAAATTCATTTGCAGAGGCGCGGTTAATATTCAAGGGTCCGGATTTCTTGGTTACTCGCTTCACAACGCCGCGTCCAATATTTATCCTTGTCACAGCCGGCTCGATATAAATCTGTTCGCCATCTTTCATCACCCGCGCCATATTTATATCGCTGAGATCGGTCCCAGGATTGGCACCGCCGGCTGCCGCAATTGCATCCACCACACGAGAATTAGCGGGCAGTGAATACACACCCGGCTTCTTTACACCGCCTGCGACATCGACAGTCAAAAGCACAGGAGCAATAACCAGCGGCACGGGAGCCTCGATGGGGGTCGCCCCACCACGAACAACAACAAAACCAGAAGCGACTATTACCACTGCGAATATTGCTGCTAAAGATTTCTTCTGGGCCGAGCCAAAGTTCAATTGCCCTAGCAAACTTTCCCAACGTTGCCTTGCTGCGTCCAATATCTCTCTCATGTCGCCAATGAAAGTGGCAGGAGGAATTGGCGCTTAACTACTCAATAATTTATGTTTAGCGCTACTCGTTGTTGATAACGATATTTACTATTTTTGGCGCCCTAGTAATTATCTTCACGATCGTGGCGCCTGCTAGAGCTCCGGCGATGCCTTCGTGGGCGAGCGCAGCCGCCTCTAATTCGGCATCGCTTATCGTCGGAGATACTTCCAGCCGCTCTTTGATTTTGCCATTAATTTGTACAACCGCAATCACGGAATCTGCCACAAGCAGAGCTGGTTCAACTTTTGGCCATCCAGCTAAGGCAACCGATGGTTGATGTCCCAGCCGTTCCCACATCTCTTCGGCGGTAAATGGAGCAACCACAGAGAGCATGATCGCTATCGCTTCCACTGCTTCGCGGGCAGCTGGGTCGGCTGGACCACAGCCAGAATCAATCGCCTTGCGGGCAGCGTTAACCAACTCCATTATTCGAGCAATTGCAACATTGAACCTGAGAGATTCAATCGCAAAAGCTGCATCGTTGAACGCCTTATGAGTAGCTTTGCGCAGCGATATATCTCCCATTGAATATTCCACGCCAACAACACTTGTGATATCTCCCGACAATCGCCAAGCACGATTCAAAAACTTTACCGACCCAGAAGGCGAAACATCAGCCCAATCCACATCATCTTCGGGAGGGCCTGCAAAAACCATAGAAAGGCGGATGGCATCAACGCCGTGTCTTTCTAACTCATCAGAGAGGCGCACCATATTGCCGCGACTCTTGCTCATTGCCGAACCATCCATCACAACCATGCCTTGATTTAGCAATCGCGTAAATGGTTCGCTAAATCCGACCGCACCCATATCAAAGAGCACTTTGGTTAAGAAACGGCTGTACAGAAGGTGCAAGATGGCGTGAGTTACTCCCCCAACATATTGATCTACAGGAAGCCATGTATCAATATCTTTACGGTTAAATGCTTGGCTGTGATCGGTTGAACTTGGGAAGCGCAAGAAATACCAAGAGGAATCCACAAAGGTATCCATTGTGTCGGTATCGCGTTTGGCAGGCTCGCCACAGTTTGGACAGGCAACGCTGACCCAATCTGTAAGCGCGCCAAGTGGAGATGTGCCTTTGGGCTTTAAATCTATACCTTGCGCAGGTGGCAGTATCAAAGGCAGTTGATCCTGCGGCACCGGCACTTCACCACAAGATGGGCAGTGAATAATCGGAATTGGCGTACCCCAATAGCGCTGGCGCGAAATTAACCAATCACGGAGGCGATAATTATCAGCGGCTTTGCCCAAACCTTCTCTTTCAAGTTGGGCGTTAATGAAAGCGATTGCCTCTTCCTTTTCTTTGCCATTCAACGGACCAGAGTTAATAAGAGTTCCATTGCCAGCGGTGGCTATCCCCGAAATGTTGGGATCTTCCTCGCCCGTCTCCACCACAACTCTTACTGGCAACGCCATAGCGCGGGCGAAATCTAAATCGCGTTGGTCGTGAGCCGGTACCGCCATAATTGCACCGGTGCCGTAGTCGGCCAATACATAGTCGCTGGCCCATATCTGCAATTTCTCCCCATTAACTGGATTAATCGCATAGCGTTGCAAAAAGAGCCCAGTCTTGGGCCGATCAGTTGCTAAGCGATCTATATCGCTAGCAGCCTTGATGCCCTCTAAATAAGTGACAAAATCCTTCTCTGCGCCCGTGCCTTGCGCCAGCTCTGCGGCCAAATCACTGTCGGCGGCCACCACAAAAAAAGTTGCTCCGTATAAGGTGTCAGGTCGCGTTGTATAAATGGTCACTGGCTCGGCGCGACCTTCAATCTTGAAAGTTACATTTGCACCCGTTGAGCGGCCGATCCAATTGCGTTGCATGGTCAGGACTTTGTCTGGCCACTTTCCTTCAAGTTGCGACATATCTGCCAGCAAACGATCTGCATATTCGGTAATTTTGAAATACCACTGATTCAATTTCTTCTTGGTGACAGGGGTATCGCACCGCTCGCAAAGGCCGGCCACAACCTGTTCATTTGCAAGAACAGTCTGGCATGAAGGGCACCAATTAACCTTGGAATCCTTACGGTATGCCAACCCACGTTCAAATAATTGCAAGAAAATCCATTGGTTCCAGCGATAGAACTCTGGGTCACAAGTATTGAAAGTGCGGTCCCAGTCAAAAGAACAGGCAAAACGCCGCATAGAAGCTTTTTGAACCGCAATGTTTTCATACGTCCAAGGCGCTGGATCAATCTTTCGCTTTATCGCCGCGTTCTCCGCGGGTAGCCCAAAAGCATCCCAGCCCATCGGATGCATAACATTGAATCCACGCTGTACCCAATAGCGGGCAATCACATCGCCTAAGGCGTAAGCCTCAGCATGGCCCATATGCAGATCCCCCGATGGATAGGGAAACATATCGAGAACATATTTTTTGGGTCTGGCATCGTCGGGGCGACCAGATTTAAAGGGCTCGATTTTGTCCCAAACTGGCAGCCACTTCTCCTGCACGTAGGTAACGTCATACCCCTCGTGAACGTGGTCGCGCGTCTGCTCCGATGACATGGGGATATGGTACCTGTGCTTACTATTTCACGACGTGAATATTGAAAACTGCCGTCTCCAGAGATCCATATAGCCGCAGCCAAATTGGCAGATACATTTCAACCCCACGCGAGGCAGAAATATCACCCAAATCCAAAATATTGGCAGCCTTCCACCCAAATTGCTGGAGAAGATCGACGACTTCAGCCTTGGCCGAACTCTCATTTCCATTGATAAAAACGTTGTGGTCACCTGGCAAGAGACTGGGATAGACCATCAGCGCTGCAGTCATCGTATTGAGAGTTTTAACAACTTTAGTCTCGGGGAATGTCGATTGAATTTCTTCTCCTAAAGAAAAAGTGTTACAAATGCTCAACGTCGGCGGCATGCCCGCGGAAAAATCCAACGGGTTAGAAATATCAATCAGGACCTTCCCACGCAGATTATCGGCTCCTGCCATTTTCAAGGCGGCTATAGAGTTGGCTCCGGAAACAGCATTTATCGCGAGTTCACCAAATTTCGCGGCGTCGGGAAAGCTTCGTAGAGAAATCTCAGAATGACCTGCCAGAAATTGCTTTAGATCCTCACTTCCATGACTTGACTGGATATCGCGAGTACCTATCGCAACCCCATGTCCTAATTCGCTGCACTTGGAGGCTAGCATTCTACCCACGACACCCGTTCCGAAAATGGCAATATTCACGCTCTGCTCCTTAGGTTGTAATTATTTATCGTCTAGCCCTTTTCCCAGCAGAATTTGCTTCACACATTTCTCAACTCTGGCTTCCCGGGTTTTTGGTTGCTTCGCCGCGGAAAAATAGAGCAGGTAGCCTCTTTGTCGACCTGGAGTCAGGGCGTTAAACGCAGCTTTCAAACCAGGGCTCTCTTTCAGTTTCTTCTTAAACTCTTCTGAAATCTCGAATTCGGAGGTCTTCTTCAACTCTACTTTTTGCCCCGATTTTTCAATCGCGATTGCTTCCTTTATGTAAGCCTTTATCGTTTGTTCTAACTTGGCGATCTCGGCAACGCTCGTGAAACGAATTTGGCGGGCCGCTTGAACATTGGCAGTTTGAGTAATCAGGATTTTCTTTGCATCCTTTAGAAGGACTCCATTAATAAACATAATCGCAAAATACTCTTTGAAGCCGTGCATAATTATGATGTTTTTGCCCTCATATGTGTAACAAGGTTGGCCCCACTTTAAATCTTCAGTTAACTCCGTCGTTAGAAGAATGGTCCGCAACTTTTTATATTCCTTAAACCAAAAATCTTCCTTGCTAAGGAATTTATCTACTCTTGGATTCTTAGGAGCCATCTTGTAATTCTCTCATTTGACGACAATAAAATTGATAATAGCGCTAAACCTTTGGTGGCCCTTTCCACTGCTGACACAAACAAATGGTCAACATTGCTCGAAAAGCGTCATCGGACCTCAGAAATGAAGGTCACAGCCGTTGAGTATGAACGAACTGGCCCCATACTGCAACGCCAAAGACGACTCACAAAGGCCCAAGTGATCGAAATGGCCGCGCGTTACGAAGAAGGAGCCACGGTGTACGAGCTAGCCGCAGATTTCGGCTGCAATCGCACCACTGTCGCCGCACGGCTTAAGAAAGCAGGGGTCACAATGCGCCAACAGTCGCCAGTGAGCGAACTTATTGACTCGATGGTTGGGTTGTATGAATCAGGACTTTCACTTGCTGAAGTCGGGGACCGTGTTGGTACATCGCCCGGAACAGTGCATCGCTATATACGCATGCGTGGTGTCCAAATGAGAGACTCTCATGGTCGAAAACGCTAAAAAGACGCCACTCAGCTCCTGTGTTACCTACTCGCCATCGGGAGAAATTGGCAAGGCTGGCGCCAACAGGAATTGCCGACAACCACTTCACCCTGCCTCCGTCGGTCCGCGGCAGACACTCCGACGAAGGACCCTAGATTTGTTTGCTACATGTGCTTTAGTTGACCATGAATCTTGAAATATTG